>JAQBZY010000026.1 GCA_027620395.1 Pseudomonadota bacterium | reverse complement strand
TGGGACGCCGAGACCCGGTCCTGGCCGGGCGATCAGCCGGCGCATCAATCCACCCAGCAGCCGGAGAATTATCGCCTCCCCACCGTCAACGAGGTCATCCACGAGGATGCCAAGAAATCATCGGTCGGTACCGCCTTCGCCGTCGGCGACGGCGTCTGGTTGACGGCCCGACATGTGGTCGAAGGCTGCGACACGCTCAGTCTGCAGACGGCGCCAAAGCGTGGCGTCCGGGTGCAGGCGGTCGCTCACCATCCGAATGCCGATGTCGCCGTGCTTCGGACCAAGGGCGGGCGGCCCGGGTTCGCGCTGGCCAGGTCCGATGCCACCAAATCCGCCTTCATGGTCGGATTCCCGGCCGGTCGGCCGGGCGCCGTCAGCGCATCCCTGATCGGCCCATCGCGCCTCAAGGGCCGCGGCCGTTACCGGACCGAGGAGCCGGTGCTGGTGTGGAGCGAAAAAAGCCGCATTCCCGACCGCTTCGGCTCGCTCGGCGGCTTGAGCGGCGGCCCGGTGTTCAACGCCACCGGCCAAGTCATCGGCGTCGTCTTGGCCGAGAACCGCCGCCGCGGCCGGATCATGACCGCGGTGCCGGAGACCATAGCGGAAGCTGCCCGCCTCGCCGCCGCGCCGCTTGCCGCCTCCGGCGAGGCGCCGGCATTCTCCAGCGACGGTTACCCGGCGGTGGCCAGGACGTTGATCACATCGCTTCGGGTTTCGCGAGCATTTTGCCAAGTCAGATCGTAGAAGTTAGATCAATGCGCCTTGGCGGCCGGCTTGGCGCCCGGCTTCGCCCGTTCGCTGAACGTCACCTTAAGGCCGCGGGCGAGGGCTGAGGGCTCTTTAATCTCGATCCTGAACCCGATCTGCTCGCCGGCATTCAATTGTGTCTTCAGCGGCGCCGCTTCCGACGACTGCACCGTCTTACCGTCCAGATCCTGCAGCGAAAGCGTCACCATCGGCACTTGGCGGGTTTTCTCGGAGACGTTGGCAATGACACCACGGACCACCAGCACATCCTTGCCGCCGATCGATTCACGGCTGGCCTTGGTGTCGCGGATGTCGAGGCCGTCGCCCAATGATTCACCCTTCAAGCCGACCATCTCGAGAACCGAGCCGAGAGCTTCCATCACCGTGCTGCGGGAGAAATAGCCGGCGCCACCGATACCGGCCAAGGCCAGAACCAGAACCACGATGATGATAATCTTCTTGATCGGCGAGCCGCCTTCTCCTTCTCCTTCGTCCTCATCTTCGTCCTCGTCGTCATCGTCGTCGGCAGTGAAGACCTGTGGGATCGGCTCAGGATCTTCCATGTCATCGAGATCGTCAGTTTCGTCGTCGCCATCGTCGCCGCCGCGATCGACCATGGACGACACTGGGGCCGGCTCCTCGGCATCGGCAAACATCGCATCAAGATCGGCTTGCGACATCGCGTCGTCATCGTCCGCGTCGTCGTCTTCTCCCTCGTCGGCCATGGACATCGGCATTTCGTCGTCCATATCCGGAAGCGCCTCGGCTTCCATCTCGATGTCGTCATCGGCCGCTTCGTCGGACTCGTCGTCCATCTCCGGCTTCGGTGGCGGTGCCGATTGAGGTGCGGCGCCCGGATAGCCGGGCGGGGCCGGGTACGGCGGGTACCCAGGTGGCGGGTAGGGCGGATAACCCGGCGGCGGATAACCCGGTGGCGGATAGCCGGGCGGATAGGCGTAGGCTTGCTGTTGCGGCGGCGGCATCTGCGGTGTCGCTTGCACTCGGTGGCGCTGGTTGGCCGGCACCATCGGCGGCGGTGGCGGCGCGTGCACCGGGTTCTGGTGCCAGGTGTTGGCGCAGTTGGCACAACGCACCGCACGGCCCTGCGCACCCAGATACGAGGCCTCGATATTGTATCTCGTCGCGCAGTTTGGGCAGGAAATAAGCATCAGCAACCGGCCTAGTAAGTCCTAGTCGTTTATAGGCTTTCACGATTCCAGAGGCAAGCGAGGCGAACCCTGCCATTGTCGCTGGCACTGTCCGAACCCTGGACGCCCGGGCCCGGCACGTGGCATTGTCACTAGCCAGCGGCGTCCTGACCCGGATATCGCCGCATGAGGCGGGAGACCATCCGCGTGCAACTTCAAGGCGACGACAGCATCGCCCGCTTCGAGAACGTCGGATTGCGCTACGGCCTCGGTCCGGAGGTGCTTCAGGACGTGAGCTTTTCGCTGCCGGCGTCGTCGTTTCACTTCCTGGTCGGCGACAGCGGCGCCGGCAAGTCGTCGTTGTTGCGATTGATGTATCTGGCGCTCAAGCCGTCGAGGGGCCTGATCTCGCTTTTCGGCCGCGACATTCAGACCACGCCGAGACGCGACTTGCCCGCCGTCAGACGCCAAATTGGTGTTGTTTTTCAAGAATTTAGGCTTCTCAATCATTTGAGCACCTTCGACAACGTAGCACTGCCGCTGCGCGTCGCTGGCGTCAAGGAAGCTGACGTCACCCGGCACGTCGTCGAGCTTCTGGAATGGGTCGGTCTCAAGGATCATCTGAAGGCCCGTCCGCCGACGCTCTCGGGCGGCCAGCAGCAACGGGTCTCAATCGCCAGGGCAGTGATCGCACGGCCAAAGATTTTGCTCGCCGACGAGCCGACCGGCAACGTCGATGACCGGATGGCGCTCCGGCTGATGCATTTGTTCGAGGAATTGAATCGTTTGGGTACCACCATTGTGATCGCCACCCACAACATGGCATTGGTCGAACGGCTTGGCCGGCCGGCGATGCGAATTTCCGACGGCCGGCTTAGCGTCATTCCCGGCACCCGCGGCGGCGAGCCTAAACGCGAATCGCGCGAATCGCCGCCGTCCCGCGCCGCCGTCCCAAAGCCGCCTCGCCCCGCCGCCGGCGGCGCCGCCACGGACGAAGCCGACCCGCCCGGAATCGAGAATTTTCTCTAGGAGCTGGAGATGTTCAACGTAAAGCGCTCAGATCTGCCGCTCGACAAGGACGCCCACAGCCGGTTCCTGCCGTGGCTGATCGCCTTCATGGTATTCCTGGCAGTGCTCGCTTTCGGCGGCATCCTGGTGCTCGGTGCAACGGCGGCAAAATGGGACCAGGGTGTCGGTGGCACTCTGACGGTGCAGATCGCCGCCACCGACGACCCGACCCGCGATCAACGCAATCTCCAAGAAGTCCTGAACCTGCTGGCCTCGACCGGCGATATCGAACGTTACCAGGTAATCGACGAAGCCCGCATGCTCAGGCTACTCGAACCCTGGATCGGTGCCGGCGCCAAGGTCGGCGATCTGCCGTTGCCTAAATTGATCGATGTCGGCATCGCGCAGGGCGGCAAGCTCAGCATCGATGCGCTCCGGGCCCGGCTCGCGAAAGCCGTGCCGGAGGCCGCCGTCGACGACCACCGGGTCTGGCTGAACCGGCTGGTACGCCTGATCCAGACCGTCGAATTGATCGCCACCGCCATTTTAGCGTTCATCGCGTTCGCCACCATCGGCACCGTCGTCTTCACGACCCGAACCGGTCTTTCCGTGCACAAGGAGGCGATCGAGGTCCTGCATCTGATCGGGGCCCAGGACAGCTACATCGCCGGACAGTTCGCTGGTCGGGCGATGTTGCTCGGCCTCAAGGGCGGATTGATCGGATTGACGCTTGGGCTGCCAGCGTTGATCGGCGTCGGCTACTTGGCCGGACGGCTCAAGGGCAGCGCGCTTCCAGAGGTTTCGTTTGGGATTCTCGAATGGTGCATGATCGCGGCCATCCCGCTCGCGGTGTCGGCGCTGGCCATGAGCACGGCCCGGATCACGGTCCTCAGGTCGCTGGCCCGGATGCCGTGAGTGCGCCGGCGCATGACGGACGAATGAGATGCTGATCAGATACCGACGCAAATCTTTCGGATATTTTAGCTGGTTGCTGGCCGCGGCCTTGCTGCCCGCCCTTGCCTGGTGCGTCGGCTTGTTCCTGTTCGCCGACGCCATTCCCAAGCAACCGACGGGCCTCGACGAGAGAACGGATGCCGTCGTGGTGTTGACTGGCGGCAGCGGCCGGGTCCGCACCGGGCTCAATCTGTTGCTCGCCGAGCGGGCCGATTTGCTTTTCGTTTCCGGCGTCTACCACGGCGTCGATGTCAGCCAGCTTCTGGCGGCGGTAAAGCAGCGGCCGGGCGATCTCGAAAAGCGGATCGGCATCGGCAACGCCGTCAACACCATCGAGAACGCGACCGAGACGGCCGCCTGGATGCGGACCCGGGGACTGAAATCGCTCCGCCTCGTCACTTCGGCCTATCACATGCCGAGGAGCCTGTTGGAATTCTCCAACGCCATGCCGGATATCCGGATCGTCCCGAATCCCGTTTTCCCAACCCACGTCAAGAGCGGCGCCTGGTGGGCGTGGCCGGGAACGGCGGCGTTGACCGCCGGCGAATACAGCAAGTTCCTGCTGGCCTGGATGCGCCACCAATTCCACCGCGTCACCAAGATCTTCGATGACATCGAGGCGCCGTCGTGATCTGGATCCGCTCGTTTCTTTTCAACGTCGCGTTCTATGGCTGGCTGGGCTTTGTGTTGCTGTTTTATCTGTGGTGGTTCTTGCCATTCGAGCGCATGCATCTACAGCGCGCCGTCGGTTGGTGGGCCCGGACGCAGTTTCCGCTGCTCAGATTTTTCGCCGGCATCGACTGCCGTGTGCTCGGGCGGGAAAATATTCCGAAGGGCGGCGCGCTCTTCGTCTCCAAGCACCAATCGGCCTGGGACACATTCATCTTCTATGCGCTCTTGCGAGACGTGAATTATGTCCTCAAACAGGAACTGACCAAGATACCGGTGTGGGGCACCTACGCCCGGAAGTGCGAAGCAATCTCGATCGACCGAAACGCCGGCGCCAAGGCATTGAAGGGTCTGGTCCGCGATTGCGTCGACCGCATCTCGAAGGGGCGCCAGGTGATCCTGTTTCCGGAAGGCACCCGCACCCATCCGGGACAAAAGCTGCCCTATCAGCCGGGCGTCGCGGCGGTCTATCGGGCGCTGCCGGCGGGAACGCCGGTGATCCCGGTGGCGTTGAATTCCGGCGACCATTGGGGCCGCAAGAGCTTCCTCAAATACCCCGGCACCATCACGATTGAGTTTCTGCCGCCGATCCCGACCGGCCTCGATCGCCAAAGCTTCATGCATCGGATCGAAACCGAGATCGAGACCGCGGTTGCAAGGCTGGCCGAGACGCCGTCCGGAGAGTCCTGAACAATACCTGTGGGCGGACCAGGGACAGTTCTGAGGAAACCTGGGGATAATCTTATAATTCATTGATAAATAACGGCCTATTGGAACTCCGCTTGGGGACGAAGCGGGGGATTGTCATGGAAACATTTCAAGAACATTGTTCTTGAAATCGACCCCCTGGCTGCATAAAGTGGGCTCTTGGACCTCGGCCTTGGGCGCCTACACAAGCCGTTGGCCGAGTTTCGAATAACCGCCCGGAAGGACCCAAATGACCGAGGTTGCGCCCATCGCTCAGCAGATCTGGGACATGAAGTATCGGCTCAAGGACGCCGAGGGCCGACCCGTCGACAAGACCATCGCCGACACCTGGCGCCGGGTGGCACGGGCTTTGGCGGCGGCTGAAAAGGACCCGGGCGAATGGGAAGACGCCTTCTTTGAGGCCATGGACGATTTCAAGTTCCTGCCGGCCGGGCGGATTCTGTCGGGTGCCGGCGCCAGCCGCCGGGTGACGCTGTTCAACTGCTTCGTCATGGGCGACGTGCCGGACGACATGGCCGGCATTTTCGAGAACCTAAAGGAAGCGGCGCTGACGATGCAGCAGGGTGGCGGCATCGGCTACGATTTCTCGACGCTGCGTCCGAAGGGAGCACCGGTCCGGGGCGTCGGTGCCGATGCGTCGGGGCCGCTAACCTTCATGGATGTCTGGGATTCCATGTGTCGCACCATCATGAGCGCAGGGTCCAGGCGTGGCGCCATGATGGCGACGCTCCGCTGCGATCATCCGGACATCGAGGCCTTCATTGAGGCCAAACGCGAGCCGGGCCGGCTTCGGATGTTCAATCTCTCGGTGCTGGTGAGCGACCCGTTCATGCGCGCCGTCAAGGACGACGCATCTTGGGATCTCAAATTCGACGGCACGGTTTATCGGACCGTGTCGGCGCGCGAGTTGTGGGACAAGATCATGCACGCGACCTATTCGTTCGCGGAACCCGGCGTGATCTTCATCGACCGTATCAACCGGCGGAACAATTTGGCCTATTGCGAGACCATCCACGCCACCAATCCGTGCGGCGAACAGCCGTTGCCGCCGTATGGGGCGTGCCTGTTGGGCTCGATCAATCTGCCGCGCCTGGTGAGCCGTCCGTTCGAAGCTGACGCGGCGCTCGATCTCGCGGCACTCGACAGGCTGACCCGGATCGCGGTCCGGATGATGGATAACGTGGTCGATGTTTCCGGTTTCCCATTGGACCAGCAATTGCACGAAGCCAAGGCCAAGCGCCGGATCGGGCTCGGCATCACCGGGCTCGCCGACGCCTTGATCATGTGCGGCGTGCGTTACGGCTCGCCCGACGCCGTCGCCCTGACCGAAACCTGGATGCGGGCCCTGCAGCGCGCCGCCTATCTGGCCTCGACCGATCTGGCGCGTGAGAAGGGCGCGTTTCCGCTGTTCGACAAGGACGCCTATTTGCAAGGCGAAACCATATCCGAGTTGGACGATGATGTCCGCGAAGCCATCGCGGCCGACGGCATCCGAAACGCGCTTCTGACCTCCGTGGCGCCGACCGGTACTATCTCGCTGTTCGCCGACAACGTGTCTTCCGGGCTGGAGCCGGTCTTCAGCTTCACTTACCGCCGCCACGTCTTGATGCCGGACGGCAACCGCCGCGAGGAAGAAGTCTCCGATCATGCGTTCCGAATGTATCGCCGGATCAAGGGCGAGGGCGCGCAATTGACGCCGGCCTTCGTCGACGCGCAGTCGTTGGCGCCCGAGGATCATCTGGTGATGCAGGCGGCGGTGCAGAAATACATCGACAGCTCGATCTCGAAAACCATCAACGTGCCGGAGGAAATTTCCTTCGCCGACTTCAAGGATATTTACACCCGCGCCTATGAGCTCGGCTGCAAGGGCTGCACCACGTATCGTCCGAACGACGTCACCGGCGCGGTGCTGGAGACCACCGATAGGAAACCGAAGAAATCCGAGGCCGAGCCGGAACTGCCGCTGGAAGCGCCGGGCAAGAAACTGCGGCCCATCGACGCCGGCGATTCTGGCGCCGTGGTCCGGATGTTCCAACCGCTGGCCCGGCCCGGTGAATTACCCGGCAAGACCTACAAAGTCCGCTGGCCGGAAAGCGACCACGCGCTTTACATCACCATCAACGACGTGATCGACGACCAGGGCCGCTGCCGGCCGTTCGAGATTTTCATCAATTCCAAGAACACCGAGCACTATGCCTGGACGGTGGCGTTGACGCGGATGATCTCGGCGGTATTCAGGCGCGGCGGCGATTTGTCGTTCGTGGTCGAGGAATTGAAGGCGGTATTCGATCCGCGCGGCGGCTATTGGATCGCCGGCAAGTACGTGCCGTCGCTGCTGGCCGCGATCGGCGGCGTCATCGAGAATCACATGATCGACATCGGCTTCCTGCCGCGGCCGGGCAGCGAGTTGGAGCATCAGGCGAAAGCTCAGCCGATCGCGGTCGGCGCCGGGCGCTCACCGGGGGCATCGTCGCTGATGCGGCAATGCCCGAAGTGCGGACAGGCGTCGCTGATCCGCCAGGAAGGCTGCGATACCTGCACCTCGTGCGGCCATTCCAAGTGCAGCTGAGGCCGGGGTGACGGATTATTATCCCTACATTCTCGTCATCCCGGCGGAAGCCGGGACCCAGAAATTGAATGCCAAAGATCGTCCCAATTCGGATTGATTTTTTCGATCAACAGCAATTTCCAATTTCTGCGCCATTCCTTCATCGCTTTCTCGCGACGGATCGCAGTGTCGATGTCGGCATGAGTTTCCCAAAAGACAAGACGTGTGACGTTGTACTTCTTCGTAAAGGCCGACCCCATTCCTTGCCGGTGTAGCCATATTCGCTCAGCCAGATTTGTCGTCACGCCGATATAAAGCGTGCCATTTCGCCTGCTTGCGAGAATGTAAACGTAGCCGCCCTTCTCCATGTGAATGCGCATGAAAGGCTTAGGTGCCGTTCTGGGTCCCGGCTTCCGCCGGGATGACGATTTTTTTCGTTCCAGGGCGGTTTCACGGAAATGACTACGTGGATTGGCCGGCGGAATTTCGGAATCCATAGCCCGGACGGAGAGTGAAAGTCCGGATCGAGTCCGGGGAAATGAGTGTTTGGTTCGAGGGGCGGTTTATTTGTCGCCCAGCAACCGCACGATCCGCGCCAGGCTTCGGTCTTGAATGCCGAGTTCGGCCAGATGCCGGTGCGTATTGAGAACGTAATCCAGGCAAGCTCCGCCCTGACCGTGACCTTGGCGAATCAGCTTGAGCGCCGCATCGTCGCCGAGCCTTCCGGCATATTGCGGGTTTTGCCGGTCGGCAACGAAGGCCAGTGCCGGCACCGACGAAGATACCGACGACGGCAATTGGCACGACGCCCAGACCGGGCGATAGACGTTACTGACCATCTCCCGGGCCATGACCTGCGCGTGAACGGCGGCTGCGTCGACGGCGCCGATCCGATAGACGATGCCGTTGACGGCGCCGCCCCGGTCCAATCCGAAAACGACGCCCGGCGTCGATGGGCTGCCGCGGTAGGTCCACGATTGGATGCAGAGTGCGCGGTGATACCCGTGCAACCTGGCGACCCGCTTGGTGGTGAACGGAAAATCCGGCCGCCACATCAACGAGCCGTAGGCGAACAGCCAGAACGCGCCCCCCGGCACGTCGTTCGGTGGCGCCGCGCTCATCCGCGCGTCACCAAGGCAACGCCAACGACGGTCATGGCCATCCCAAACAGCGCCATGGCGCCGATTGTCTCGCCGAATAGAAAATACGCCTCGATGGCCACCACCGGCGGCACCAAATAAAACAGGCTCGCCACCTTCGACGTCGCGCCCCGCCGGATCAGGATGTTCAAGAGCGTCACCGCACCGAACGACAGCACCAATATCAGCCAGGCCATCGCGAAAATGCATTCGCTGGTCCACTCGATGTGGCCCTGCTCGACCGTCAAAGCCAACACCCACATCGGCACCGCGGCGGCGGCAAACTGGATCGCCGACCCGACCCGCAGATCGATGCCGGTGGCGAACCGTTTTTGATACAGCGTCGCCACCGTGATCCCGATCAGGCTGACGATGCACGATACGATCCCGATCCAACCGCCGCCGGCATCTGCCCGGCCGCCGACGACGAAACCGACACCGATGAAACCGAGCACCAACCCGAGCCAGGCAAACTTGCTGAGGCGTTCGCCGAGTGCCAAGCCGGCCAGCAACGCGGTCAGGATCGGCTGCACACCGACGATCAACGCCGAAACGCCAGCCGAGGTGCCCCGCGAGACCGCGAAAAACACGCCACCCAGATAAATCCCGTGCAACAGAACGCCGACCACGGCGGCGTGCAGCCAGATCTTCGGATCGGCCGGCCAACGGGCGCCGGTCACGACGGCAAGCAGAATAAACCCGGCCGCCGTGAGCGCGAACCGGTAGCCCAGAAAGATGAACGGCTCGGCATGCGGCATGCCAAGCTTGGCGCCGATGAAGCCGGTCGACCACAACAACACGAAGACGCCCGGCATGGCGCCAATCATCATCGCATTCAGCGTCAGCCCTTGGCGGGTTGGCTCCGGCATGGTTCCTCTCGGCTCGGGACTAGA
>JAQBZY010000025.1 GCA_027620395.1 Pseudomonadota bacterium | reverse complement strand
ATGATCTTGACCACCTGCTTCGCCAGTTCCTCGGTGCCTTCCGAGCCCTTCGCCCAATGTTCGCAGAGGATGGCTTCGGTTCCCTTGGACGCGGCGAATTCCTTGATCGCCTTGATCTCGGCCTCGGTGTCGGTGTGGAAGCGGTTTATCGCGACCACCGCCGGCACGCCGAACTTGGCTAAATTCTCGAGGTGACGGCTGAGGTTCGCGCAACCGACCTTGAGCGCATCGACGTTTTCGTTGTTGAGCTTGTCCTTGGCGATGCCGCCGTTCGACTTAAGCGCGCGGATGGTAGCGACGATGACCACGGCGCTCGGGCTCAAACCTGCCTTGCGGCACTTGATGTTGAAGAACTTCTCGGCGCCCAGATCGGCGCCGAATCCGGCCTCGGTCACCACGTAGTCGGCCAGCCTGAGCGCGGTTTTGGTCGCAACTACCGAGTTGCAGCCATGCGCGATGTTGGCGAACGGGCCGCCATGCACGAAAGCCGGGTTGTTCTCGAGTGTCTGTACCAAATTCGGCTTCATCGCGTCTTTGAGCAGCACCGCCATGGCGCCGTCGGCCTTGATATCGCGGCAATAGACCGGCGACTTGTCACGCTTGTAGGCGACAATGATGTCGCCCAAGCGGCTCTCGAGATCGGCGAGATCGCTGGCCAGACAAAGAATAGCCATCACTTCCGACGCCACCGTGATATCGAACCCGGCCTCGCGTGGGAAGCCATTGGCGACGCCGCCCAAGGAGCAGATAACCTCGCGGAGTGCGCGGTCGTTCATGTCGAGCACGCGGCGCCAGGCAACTCGGCGGACATCGATATCGAGCGCATTGCCCCAGTAAATGTGGTTGTCCAGCATCGCCGAAAGAAGATTATGCGCCGATGTGATGGCGTGGAAGTCGCCAGTGAAATGCAGGTTCATGTCCTCCATCGGAATGACCTGGGAATAGCCGCCGCCAGCCGCGCCGCCCTTCATGCCGAAGTTCGGCCCGAGCGAGGCTTCGCGGATGCAGATCGCGGCTTTCTTGCCGATCCGGTTAAGGCCGTCGCCGAGGCCGACCGTGGTCGTGGTTTTGCCTTCGCCGGCCGGCGTCGGGTTGATGGCGGTGACCAGGATCAGTTTACCGTAGGGCTTGCCTTCCAGGCTTTCGATGAATTCCGCCGACACTTTCGCCTTGTCGTGACCGTACGGCAGTAGGTGCGCCTCGGGGATGCCGAGCTTGGCACCGATCTTGTTGATGTGTAGCGGCTTTGCTTCGCGGGCAATTTCGATGTCGGACTTTGCCATGATCTTTGCTTTCCGTTTAAAGTGTTCCAGTGTGAGCGGGCTTTAGCTCAATTGCTTAATTTGCTGCCGGGTTTGATGTCGGCGCCGGCGGCCCACTGGCCGGCCGGAATCTTGTCGCCGCCCTTGGCGCGGACGCGCTTGACGATGATCCGCCCGCCGTCGGCTTGAACGACGACGCCGTCATCGCCGATGCTAACGACGTCGCCGGGAGTGCCGGCGCCGTCGGTCTTGCGGGCATCGAAAATTTGCAGTTCCTCGCCGCCGATCGTGGTCCAGGCGCCGGGCTGCGGGTTGGTGCCGCGGATCAGATTGTAGACGTCGGCCACCGGCTTCGACCAATCGATCTGGGATTCCTTCTTGCGGCACCAGCTCTCGTAGGTCGCTTTGGTTTCGTCCTGTCCGATGCGGACCAGCTTGTTGCCCCGATACATGTCGAGGACTTCGAGTGTTGAATCGACGCCGAGCGGGAATATCTTCTTGAAATAGACGTCGCCCAATGTGTCGTCGGGGCCGATCTCGACTTCTTTCATCAACAGGATTTCGCCTTCGTCCAAGCCGTCGGTCGGATAGAACCAGCAGAGCCCGGTCTTGGTTTCGCCCCAGATGATCGACCAATTAATGGCGCTCGGCCCCCGGTGCAGCGGCAACAATGACGGGTGGAAGCAAATCGACCCCATCTTCGGAATGTCGCGCGCCGCTTCCGGCACGAAGACTGTCACAAAGGCCATGATCATGACGTCGGCGTTCAAGGCCCGCATCTCGTCGAGGACCGCATCGTCCTTGAAGTTGGCCGGCTGATAAAGCGCCAACTTGTGGTTGATCGCAGCCTGCTTCATCGGGTCGGCCGGTTTGCCTTCCTTGTCGGGCGCGGTGTAGACCGCGACCACTTCGTCGACGCCGGGTTCAAGAATTTTCTCGAGGGCCGCCTTCCCGAACACCTGTTGGCCCATGACGATGACGCGCATATTTCGTTCTCCCTCCGGGAACGCCGGAAACGGCGCCCCTTTTTAGTGTCAACGGCCACTCGCATCGGCGGCCCGGATCTCAATCACTCGGCGGCCGCGGCCTTCTGATCGCTGATCGCGCCGGACGCCTTGATTCTGTCGAAATCGCTCGCCGAATAGCCGAGCACTTGCGTCAATATTTCCTCGGTGTGTTCGCCGAGCAGCGGTGAACGGGTCACCTCGACCGGCGAGTCCGACATTTTGATCGGGCAGCCAACCGACAGATACTTGCCGCGCTCCGGATGATCGACCTCGACGATGGTGCCGGTGGCGCGGAGACCTTCGTCCTCGGAGATTTCCTTCATCGACAGAATCGGCCCCACCGGAATGTCGAGCGGATTGCAAAGATCCATGACCTCGAACTTGGTCCTGGTCATGGTCCATTGCTCGATTTCATTCAGCTTGTCGAGACGCTCCGACGGCTTGGCGTAGCCTTTCTTGGTCTTCCATTCGGGTTCGCCGATCAGATCGCAGATTTTCTCCCACGCCGGGGCCTGAGTAATGAAATACGTGTAGGCGTTGGGATCGGTCTCCCAGCCCTTGCATTTTAAAATCCGGCCTGGCTGGCCGCCGCCCGAATCATTGCCGGCGCGCGGCGTCGCGTCGCCGAACGGAACGCCGTCGCCGAACTGCGAATATTCCGTGAGCGGGCCGGCGGCGAGGCGTTGCTGGTCCCGGAGCTTGACCCGGCAAAGATTGAGCACGCCGTCCTGCATGGAGGTCAGCACCTTCTGACCCCGGCCCGACTTTTCGCGCTGATAAAGTGCCGCGACGATGCCGAGAGCGAGATGTAGGCCGGTACCGGAATCGCCGATCTGGGCGCCGGTAACCAGCGGCAGACCGTCGACGAACCCGGTGGTCGAGGCCGATCCGCCGGCGCACTGCGCGACGTTCTCGTAGACCTTGCAATCCTCGTATTTGCCAGGGCCAAAGCCCTTAACCGAGGCCATGATCATCCTCGGGTTCAATTCCTGAATCCGTTCCCAGGTGAAGCCCATGCGGTCCAAGGCGCCGGGCGCGAAGTTTTCGACCAAGACGTCACAGGTCTTGATCAGGCGTTCCAGTACTTCCTTGCCGGTCGCGTTCTTGCTGTTCAGCGTGATCGAGCGTTTGTTGTGGTTGAGCATGGTGAAATAGAGCGAATCGGCGCCCGGCACGTCGACCAATTGCTTGCGGGTCGCATCGCCGACGCCTGGCCGTTCCACTTTGATCACGTCGGCGCCGAGCCAGGCCAGCAACTGGGTGCACGTCGGGCCCGACTGGACGTGGGTGAAATCGAGAATTTTGACGCCTTCGAGAGCTTTCATGCTCCGCTCCTGTTGGTGAATGTTGGTTTGTTGAAGTTCATTTTGCCTGCAATTTATTTCTTCTTAGCGACCACGCTTTGCGGGTTGAGATTGCCGATGCGGCCGCTCTCGGTGCCGGCCTTTTCGTCGATCACCGCATTTACCAGCGTCGGCTTGCCGGACTCCAGCGCGGCGACAACGGCACGGCTCAATTCATCCGGTGACGTCGCATGGACGCCAACACCGCCGAAGGCTTCCATCATCTTATCGTAACGGGCGTCCTTGACGAAGACCGTCGGCGCGACGTCGGCGCCGCCGGTCGGATTGACGTCGGTGCCGCGGTAGATGCCGCCGTTGTTGAAGACGACGACGCAGATCGGCAGGTTGTAGCGGCAGATCGTCTCGATCTCCATGCCGGAAAAACCGAAAGCGCTGTCGCCTTCGACGGCTAGGACGGGGAGGCCGGTTTCCACCGCCGCGCCGATGGCCTGGCCCATGCCGATGCCCATCACGCCCCAGGTGCCGACATCCAAGCGTTTCCGGGGCTTCGACATGTCGATGATGCTGCGCGCGAAATCCAAGGTGTTGGCGCCCTCGTTGACGAGAATGACGTCCGGCCGGTCGGCGAGGATCCGTTTCAGCGCGCCGAGCGCGCCGTGGAAATCCATCGGCACATTGTTGTTCTGCAGCCGTGGCGCCATCTTGGTGACGTTCTCCGCGCACTTGCTGTTGACGGCCTGTGTCCATTCGGTGGGCGGCAGCGACCACTTTTTGCCCATGCCGGCGAGCATGGCTGAGACGCACGAACCGATATCGCCGACCACCGGAGCGACGATCTCGACGTTCGAGTCCATTTCCTTGGGCTCGATGTCGACTTGGATGAATTGCTTCGGCTTGTCGCCCCAGGTCTTGCCCTTGCCGTGCGAGAGAAGCCAATTGAGCCTGGCGCCGATCAGCATCACCACGTCGGCTTCCTTGAGCACCAACGAGCGCGCCGCGCCGGCCGACAGCGGATGCGTGTCCGGCAACAGGCCCTTGGCCATGCTCATCGGCAAATACGGAATGCCGCTGGTTTCGACCAGCGCGCGGATGTCATCATCGGCCTGGGCGTAGGCGGCGCCCTTGCCGAGGATGATCAACGGCCGTTTGGCGTTCTTCAATACATCCAGCGCGCGGGCCACCGATTCCGGCGCCGGCAGTTGGCGGGGTGCCGCGTCGATTACTTTGACCAACGACGCCGCGCCCTTTGCGGCGTTCATGGTCTGCCCCAAAAGCTTCGCCGGCAAATCCAGATAGACACCGCCCGGGCGGCCGGAAACGGCGGCGCGGATGGCCCGCGCGATACCGATGCCGATGTCCGCTGCGTGCAACACGCGGTAGGCCGCCTTGCAGAGCGTCTTGGCGACGGCGAGCTGGTCCATTTCCTCGTAGTCGCCCTGCATCAGATCGACGATCTCGCGCTCCGATGAACCAGAGATGAGGATCATTGGGTAACAGTTGGTCGTCGCGTGGGCGAGGGCGGTCAAGCCGTTCAGGAAGCCCGGCGCTGACACGGTCAGGCAGATGCCGGGCTTTTGCGTCAGGTATCCAGCGATCGCCGCCGCGTAACCGGCGTGCTGTTCGTGGCGAAACGAAAACACGCGCATGCCTTCGGCCTGCATGTAGCGGCCGAGATCCGTGATCGGAATCCCCGGCACCCCATAAACGTTATTGATGCCGTTGAGCTTGAGCGCGTCGATGACAAGATGAAAGCCATCGGTCAGCGTTTCTGCTTCGTCGCCGGTTTTGTGGGTGGTATCCGTCGCGGTCGACGACATGTCTTGTTTCTCCCTAGTCGAAAGATTTTCTGGTCAACGGTTATTCTTCAGCTTGCAGCCGGCGTGGTGGCTGCAATGCCGGATTTGCCGCGCGGCGATTGAGTGAAATCGGCCCAGCTTCTGCGGACGTGCGCATGCAGGCGCATGGTGTGATCGCGCACCAGTTCGCAGGCGAGATCGGCGTCTCGGCTTTCGAGGGCCTCGATGATATGAATGTGATCGACCACCGAACGACTGACCCGGTCGGCCTCGGCCATGGCGCGGGCGCGGATCGCCCGCATGTGCAAAAACAGGCCGTCGGCGATCGCTTTCAGCATGCCGCACTTGGAAAGCTCGAGAATCCGCTGGTGGAACCGGATATTGGCCTCGGAATACTCATCCATGTGGGCGCGGGCTTCATTCTTGTTGAAGTCGGCGACCATGCGCCGGAGCGAGCCGATCTCGGCTTCGCTGGCGTTCACGGTGACCAGCCTGGCAGCCATGCTTTCCAAGGCCGCCCAGACGGTGATCATTTCGAGGACTTCTTCCAAGGACTTGCGCTTGATAAAGACGCCTTTGCGGGGCTGGATGTCGACGAAACCTTCCTGTTCCAAGCGGGCCAGGGCTTCGCGGATCGGTGTCCGGGAGATGCCGAGCTGTTCGGCCATCTTGCGCTCTTCAAGCCTGAGATCGGCATCGTCGGCATAAATATTCATGCCGACAATGCCATCCTTCAGGACCTCATAGATGTGGTCCTTGAGGCTGAAATTCATGCCGACTGCCTTGAGCTTCAAGCCCCGGGCCATGGAAATCCCCCTGGTGTGTGACATGGCTTGCCGGCGATTGTCGGGACGCCGTTAGAGCCATGTTCGTGGTATACCATGGACCAAAAAACGGGTCGTCGCAACAGGATCGAGTCAGATTTTTATGTTGCACTGCGGCGCAACTTCCTTTCGAAACCCGCGCAATTCCTCACCTTTTTCGTTGCCGAAAATTTCCTATTGGTATATGGTATACCACACTTGAATTCTGATCACCGCAAGTTGAAACGATGCGGCTGCCTAAGATGAGGATTGACCAAGGGCTCGCGTGACGGATTGAATGTCTCGGCATCGGCGAAGGAATGAGCAATGAATCTCTATGAATTCGAGGCCAAGGAAATTCTCGCCCAATACGGCATTCCGCTCCCCGACGGCCGGGTCGCCCAGTCGGCGGCCGAAGCCGAGGCGGTCGCCAAGGCGATGCCCGGGCACAAGTTCGCCGTCAAAGCGCAAATCATGGCCGGCGGCCGCGGCCTTGCCGGTGGCATCCAGATGGCGGCGACGCCAAGCCAAGTCGGAACGATTGCGGGGAAACTTCTCGGTAGCCGCCTGACGACGCCGCAGACCCGGCCCGAGGGCGATCTGGTCGAGCGGGTTTATGTCGAGACTGCCGTCGAATCGGAAAAGGACTTCTTTCTTGCCGTCCTGGTCGATCAGGCAACGGCGATGATCAACGTTTTGGGCTCGGCCGCCGGTGGCGTCGATTTCGAAGATCGGGTCGCCAAGGATTCCACGATCGTCAGTGCGCTTCCGGTCCGTCTCGGTGGCCAGATCGCCGATGCCGACGCCGACGCGTTCTTGTCCGGAATCGGATTTCCGGCCGCGCATCTCGCCCAGGGCCGCGACATCATGCGCGCCATGGTCAAGGTTTTCGTCAATGCTGACGCGACGCTGATCGAGATTAATCCGCTGACATTGACCAAGGACGGCACGCTTTGCGCTGTCGACGCCAAGATGACGCTCGACAACAATTCCCTGTTCCGGCATCCGGAATTCACCGGGTTGCAGTCGAGCGCAGCCGTCGACGAAGTCGAGATGCAGGCGCAGAAGGACGAAATCAACCTAGTCCGGCTGGACGGCAACATCGGTGTTGTGGTCAACGGCGCCGGCCTCGCGCTCGCCACTCAGGACATGCTGGCCGACGCCGGCGGCAAGGCGGCCAATTTCATGGATATCCGCACCACCGCCACCAGTCTGCAGGTCGCCCGCGGCATCGGCATCCTGCTCGCCGACCCGAAGGTCAAAGTGATCTTAGTCAACGTGCACGGCGGCGGCATGACGCCCTGCGATACCGTGGTCGAGGCGCTGGCCTTGGCGCTGGCGTGGTCGAAGCGGAAGCTGCCGCTCGTGATCCGGCTCGCCGGCCAGAACGCGGAATACGCCCTCGACATGCTGAACAACCGAATGGTGGCGCACCATCGGGCCGACGGCATCAAGGATGCCGTAGCCCGGGCCATCAAATTGGCGGCCTAGGAGGCCCGGATATGAGCATTCTCGTCGACGCCAACACTCGGCTGATCGTCCAAGGCATGACCGGGCGATCGGGAACCTTTTACGCCGATCAGGCGATGACCTATGGCACTGATGTCGCCGGCGGCGTGCGCCCGGGCAAGGGCGGAAAACGGCACTTGGGCAAGCCGTTGTTTAACACCGTCGCCGATGCGGTCCGGGAAACCGGCGCCAATGCCAGCCTAGTGCTGGTGCCGGCGCATAACGCCGCCGCGGCCATCATCGAGGCCATCGAGGCCGAGGTTCCACTGATTGTCTGCGTCACCGAGCGAATCCCGGTACTCGACATGGTCCGCGTCAAGGCGGCTCTCAAGGGCTCGAAAAGCGAAATGGTCGGCGCTAACTCGCAAGGCGTTCTGGCACCTGGAGTGTGCAAGATCGGCGTCATGTCGACAACCGACGCCAAACCGGGGCCGATCGGAATTGTGTCGCGCTCGGCGTCGCTGACCAGCGAGGTCGTGGCCAGTATGTCGAAGGCTGGGCTCGGTCAATCGACCACCATTGGCATCGGCGGCGATCCGGTGCATGGCGTCGGCTTCGTCCGCTGCCTGGAATTGTTCATGGATGATCCCGATACCACGGGCGTTGTCTTGGTCGGCGAGATCGGCGGCGCCGAGGAAGAAGAGGCGGCGGCATGGCTGAAGGCCCGGAAATCGGCCAAGCCGGTGGCCGCGCTGGTGGTCGGCAGGCATGCGCCGGCGCAACGCCGCATGGGCCACGCTGGCACGCTGTCGGTCTTCGGCAGCGGCAATGCCAACAGCAAAATCGCGGCTTTGAAGGCGGCCGGCGCCCGGGTCGCCAGCGGCGTCGACGATTTGCCCGGCCTCATGGCCGAGGCCCTCGGCCGGCATTGATCGCCGGCGGCGTTTGACCGTGGGGCGCGGCGCGACTTATGGTCTCCAGCACTTCAATACTTGGCCGTGGCAATGCTGATCAGACCCGACGACTCATGCCTCATCGTCATCGACATGCAGGAACGGCTGGTGCCGGCGATGCAGGCGCCGGCGCGGACGTTGAAGAACGCCCGTCTGCTGATTTTAGTCGCCCGCGAGATGAATATTCCGGTGCTGCTGACCGAACAATACCCGAAAGATCTCGGCCACACGGTCAAGGAAATCGCCTCGGTTTCGGAAGGCCTGCTGGTGCTCGAAAAAATGCATTTCTCGTGCATGGAGGACGCCGGTTTCGCCGCGGCCTTCAAGGCACTGGGGCGGCGCCAAGCCGTGATCAAAGGCATGGAGGCGCACATCTGCGTGATGCAGACGGCGGTCAATCTGATGGACGCCGGTTACGAGGTGTTCGTCGTGACAGACGCAACGTCGTCGAGGACGCCGGAAAGCGAAAAAGCCTGCTTGGATCGGCTCGGCGCCTGTGGGGCTGGAATCGTGACCACGGAAATGGTTGTCTTCGAGTGGCTCGGCAAAGCTGGCACGCCGGCATTAAAAAAACTCTTACCTTTGGTGAAATAGGCTGACCGAGATCATGGATACGCACACGACCAGGAAAAAAGTCAAACCGATTCGCCCCGGCAATCGTGGCGGTTCCAAGAAGCCGCGGTCGTTTCCGAAGGGACGCCAAGTCCAGCCATCGGCGCGGACGGAGATCGAAAAACTCCTCAAGGGGAAATCCCTCGGCCGCGATTTGCTGATCGAACATCTGCATCTGATCCAAGACAAATTCGGGCACCTGTCGGCGGCGCATCTAGCGGCCTTGGCCGAAGTGATGAAGATGGCGCAGGCCGAGGTCTACGAAGTAGCGACATTCTATCATCACTTCGATGTGGTCCGCGAAGGCGAGACGGCGCCTGCCGAGGTGACGATCCGGGTCTGCGACTCGCTTAGCTGCGAGATGGCCGGCGCCAATAAAATCATGAAGGCCTTGAAGGACAAGGCGCCTAAATACGTGCGCGTCCTGCATGCGCCGTGCATGGGGCTTTGCGACAAGGCACCGGCTGCGGCGGTCGGCAAGAATTATGTCGGCGAGATATCGGTCTCGTCGCTTCTGAAAGCGGCGAAGGCTAGGGACGTCAAACCGAGCCGTCCGCGCTATCAGCGTTTCGATGCCTATGTGAATACCGGCGGCTACAAGGTTCTGAAGAAACTCCGCGCCGGCAAGTCGACGCCCGATGACGTGATCGCGACATTGCTGGAAGCCGGTCTTCGGGGTTTGGGCGGCGCCGGATTTCCGTCCGGTCAGAAATGGAAGTTCGTCCGCGCCGGCTCCGCACCACGTTATATGTGCATCAACGCCG
>JAQBZY010000024.1 GCA_027620395.1 Pseudomonadota bacterium | reverse complement strand
GACGGCCATGTACGGCCCCTACCGGCGGACCGAAAAATCGGAAGACCCGTTCTTCACCAATTCCGGCATGGCGGATGAATCGGTCGATCTCGAAGATGTGGTGCGGGCGGCGCGCATCTATCACCAACTGATGCTGGATGTGGTGGGAGCGGTGTAATGACCTATACAACGACGTGGGAAGAGATCAAGGCGCACTACCGGGTCAAGGACCGGAACTTCCCGATGCTGTCAGACGACATGCCGACTTTCATGGGCGTGCCGCACGCCAAGACGGCGGCCGACCTCAAGGGTGCCGATGTCGTCATCATCGGCGCGCCTTATGTCGCCGGTGCCAAGGGCAAATACGCCGGCGTCGACAAAGCGGAATGGAAATTGGCGCCGAAGCGAGTCCGCCAGCAATCGATCCGCTACCCGTCTGGCTACGTGCAGGATTTCGACCTCGATATCTTCGAGCATCTCAAGGTCGTCGACTTCGGCGACGCCGACATTCCGGAGGAAGCCAACCTCAATCCGACGGCGGAAAATATCTTGAAGGCACAAGCCGCCGTCGAGGTCATGGTCGGCGCGGCGCTCGACGCCGGCGCCATCCCGATCGTTATCGGTCAGAATTCACCTTGCAGTTCCTACGCCATCGCCAAACCGATCGCCGAACGCACCAACGGCAAGGTCGGCATGATTAGCCTCGATACGCACTGGGACGCCAAGCTCATCGACTGGCTGACCAAGGATCCGCGCATCGCCGGCAGCGGCAACTGGAAGGCCAAGACCTACGAGTTTCACAATAATTTTTCGATCCCCAACCTGGTCGATATCGGCGAGCGCGGCATGCTCGAGGCCAAGGAAATCGTCCGCTATTATCTGACCCGGGGCGCGCATTTCATCCCGATGTGGAAGGTGCGGACCGAGCTCGGCATCGACGGACTTTGCAATGAACTTCGGCACGCCTACGACGGAACCGACGCCGTTTACGTGCATTTCGACATGGATGTGATCGGCGGCGCCGGCCCAGCCAACGGCGACATCCTGGGTGATCTCGCCGAGCCGATCGGCATGACCGACTACGAGGTGATCCGCGTCGCACACGAGATTGGACGCCGGGGATTGACCGGCATGTCGTTCATCTGCATTCCGCCCGGCTCGGCGGTCATCTATCGACTGATTGTCTACATCATCGCCTATCTGATGGTCGGGCTGGTGCAGACCCGTAACACCAAGCAGGCCTGACCAGATGAGCAGCAAGGACGATGTCTTTCTTGAGGAAGCGCGGCTCGGCCCGCGGACCCAAGTGCTCGTCGACTGCGAGGAAATCCCGCATATCCCACGCCTGATCCGCCGCTTCCGGGAATACGTGCTGACCGATCTCGCGCACGCGGTGATGCTGACCGAAACCGGCATCCTCGATCAAAAGCGCGGCGCCCAGTTACTGGCCGGTCTTGTCGGGATGTACGACAGCGACGGCGCCGGGTTTCCATATTTGCCGAATTCCGGATCGTTCCTGGTGCAAACCGAGCATCACCTTGCCGGCAAGATCGGCGAGGACATCGCCGGCCGGCTACAGACCGGGCGCAGCCGCAACGACCAAAGCGCGGCGGCGGAACGCATTTATCTGCGTGATCTTTTGTTGAAGTGCACGGGTCTAACACTCGGACTTCAAGGCGCCATTCTCGATCAGGCGGAAAAGCACGCCGCGACGCTGATGCCCGGCTATACGCATTTGCAGCACGCGCAGCCGGCCACTTTCGGGCACCACCTGATGCGTTACGGCGCCGCTTTCGAGCGCGACCTCGGTCGGTTGTTCGACGCCTATCGGCGGACGAATTTGTCGAGCCTCGGCGGCGCCGCCATGGCCGGCACGTCGTGGCCAATCGACCGCAAACGTACCGCCGAACTACTCGGTCACGACGGCATCGTCGTCAATTCATCGGACGCCGGCGGTTTCGCCCGTGATTACATCGAGGAAGACGTGGCGGTGCTGTCGCTGCTGATGTCGAACCTCGGTCGCCTCGCCAATGATCTGTTCGTCTGGCATTCGTGGGAATTCGGCTACGTCGAGGTCGCCGACGGGCTCGCCGGCACGTCGAGCATCATGCCGCAAAAAAAGAACCCGCATTCGTTGGAGCGAATCAAGGCGCTGGCCGGTCAAGCGGTTGGCTGGCTGCCCGGCGTCATGGCCTGCCAGCATAGCGTCTTCTCGACCGATCTCGATTTCGCCTTTGGCGACGACATGACGAGCGGCATGGGCGACGCGGTGACGCAATCGCTTCGCCTGGCCACCGAAACCATCGCCACCATTAACGTCGACGTGGCAAGGATGGCCGACTCCGCCGGCGCATTCTGGAGCACCACCAGCCATTTGGCCGACGAACTGGTCCGTCGTTACGACTTGCCATTCCGGTCCGCGCATCACGTCGTCGGCAGACTGGTCCGCGACAGCATCGCCGCCGGCCGGACGCCGGCCACCGTGCGCGGCGCCGATCTCAACCGTGCCGGACGCGAGATGGCCGAGATCAAAATCGACATCTCGACGGCGGAGCTTCGCGACATCCTGGACGCGCGGGCGTTCCTATTCAGCCGCGCCAGCATCGGCAGCGTACACCCCGACGAAACACTGGCCCATGTGGCGGCGCTCCGCGCCGAGGCGGCACGGCACCAGAAAGCCTACAAACGTGCCGACGCCCGAGTTATCGCCGCCACCTCGGCGCTGTTGAAGCGGGCGCGCGAGTTGGCCGGCAAGGTTCAGTCAAGGAAACCGGCATGACCGATCCGAAACGCCTCGTCGACGCCATCGATGCCAAGGCCGCGCTCGAGTTCTTGGCCGAGATGATCCGCTTCAAAAGCTATAGCGGCGAACCAGGGGAAAGCGATCTGGCGCGCTTCATGGTCGCACGCATGAAGGCCATCGGACTCGGCGCCGAGCAGCAGCGGGTGGTCGATGGGCGCTTCAACGCCATCGGCACCCTGAAGGGCACCGGCGGCGGCACGAGCCTGATGTTTAACGGTCATATGGATACCAACCCGGTGACCGGCGGTTGGACCGTCGATCCTTGGGGCGGCATTTATGACGACGATTTCATATACGGCATTGGCGTCTCCAACATGAAATCCGGCGATGCCGCCGCCTATATGGCGGTCAAGACCCTGGTCGACGCCGGCGTGCGCCTCAAGGGTGACGTTATCCTCGAGTATGTGGTCGGTGAACTGCAAGGCGGCATCGGCACCGTCAAGGCAATCGAGGCCGGCGTTCGCGCCGATTGCTTCGTCAACATGGAGCCGACCGATCTCAACGGCCTGACGCTGCACGCCGGCAGCATGCACGTCTCAATCGAGCTCACCGGCGTCACCCGCCACATGTCTAAAAGGGAGGAGGCGGTCGACGCCATCGCCGCCGCCGCGGCGCTGATCCCGCGCTTCAATGCTTTGATCTTCTCCGGCGCTAAAACGCCTGAGCACGAGTCCGTCAACCGTGCCAATATCGGTGTCATCCGGGGCTCGCTGTCGCCCGAGTTTCACGATTGGCGGCCGCCGCAGATCGCCGACTTCGTCCGCTTGGCGGGTTCCGTGCGGTACGGCCCAAGCCAGACGGAGGAAAGTGTGTTCGCCGACATCCGCGCCCTGCTGAGGGTCCTTGAAAGCGAGATGCCGGGCCTCAAGACGAGCGTGGTCAAGCAATTCGCCGGCGAGCGGCCGTCGATGCTGCCGTTCGAGATCGACCGCGATGCGCCTCTCGTCAAGGCGGTTGGCAAGGCCTACGCCGATGTCCGCGGCGAACCGCAGCGGCAGGGTCCGGTCAAACCCTATTGCTTTTACGGCACCGACGCGGCGCATCTTTTGCACCGGGCCAAGATGCCGGGGATCGTCTGCGGTCCTGGCGGCCGCTACAACACCATGCCGGACGAGCGCGTCGACATTGTCGATTACCTCGACATGATCCGCGTCTATCTGCTGACCATCCTCGACATTTGCGAGGTGGCGTGATGGCGCTGTTCTCGCAAGCGGAATTCGACGACCGCATCGGCCGGCTGCGCACCGCCATGGCGGCCCGGGATATCGCCGCCGTGATCGCCGACGAAACCGAGATGATCAATTACTTCACCGGCTTCGCAATTTCGGAAAATCTTTACCGCGCCGCCGTCGTTCCGGCGGCAGGCGAACCGGTGATGATCGTCCGCAAGCTCGACGAGCAGCCGTTCCTGAAGGCGGCATGGTTCGAAAGCCGCCGCACTTTCCACGACTTGGAGGATTCAATCGTCATTCTCGCCGAGGTGCTACGCGAAGTCGGCGCCGCGACGGCTCGGATCGGGCTCGACATGAATTCCTACTGCATGACGGCAAGCCGCTTCCGGCAACTGGAGGGCCTGCTGCCGGACACCGAATTCGTCGATCTGAACGACGTGCTTAAGCCGCTGCGGCTTCGCAAATCACCGCGGGAGATCGAGTTGATGCAAAAGGCGGCCTGGATCGCCGACGAATCCATGCGCCGCGCCATCGCCGCCGCCGAGCCGGGCAAATCATCCAGGCATGCCGCCAACGTCGCATCGGCTTCGTTCATGGAGCTCGGCGCCGACTTCGGCCGCACTGGACCGATCACCGTCGGGCGGGCTTGGAACTTTCTGCACGGCAAGCCCACCGAAGAGCCGTTGCGGCCGGGCGACATTTTGCACCTCGAATTGGTGCCGAAGTTCAACGGCTATTGCTCGCGCCTGATGCGCCCCGCCGTCATGGGCGAGCCGTCGGCGGAATTGATGGCCGCCGCAGCCAAGCTGATTGCACTGCAAGACCGCCAGATCGCCGCCATGCTACCAGGCGCACGAGCCGGCGATGTCGACGCGATCCTCAGGAACGGCGCCGTCGAACAGGGCCTACGTCCCGACTACGCCAACAATACCGGCTACACGCTCGGCTACTATTTCGAGCAGGCGCCGAGAACGAGTGATTTCACCCGCGTCTTCACCAAAGATGCCGACTGGCGCCTTGAAGCCGGCATGACCTTCCATATGTATACATCGGCGTCGGCCGGCATCGCGTTCAGCGAGACCGTGCACGTGACTGAAAATGGGCCAGAACTCCTAACCAAGACTCCTCGGCGGCTTTTCCGTTGCGGCGAGTCGGCATGAGCAAAGCGGCGACCCGAAAAATCGTCGAAGCCGCCGGTGCGCGTGACGCCATCATGGCTGACCTCAACGCCATCTGCGACACTGGCGGACGGTTCGCCGGCACCGAGAGCGAGGTCCGGGCCCGTGAATACCTCGCCGCTCGCCTGAAGGCGTTGACCGGCACCGATCCAGTTCGCATGTTGATCGACGATACCGGTTGGGTCCGGGGCGAAGCCGCGATCGAGCGCCAGGACGGGCCGGGTGGCAGCTATCCCTGCGTCTCCCTGGTCCGCTCGCCAGCGACGCCGGCCGAGGGATTGACGGCCGCCCTGATCGACCTCGGCCGTGGCACCGAAGCAGATTTCAAGACCCGCGCCGTCGACATTCCCGGCCACATCGTCATGGTCCGGCACGAGTACATGTTCACCGCCCAGACCGTCCATCGGCGGCGCAAATATCAGTGGGCCATGGACCACGGCGCGGTCGGATTTTTGATTGCCAGCCATCTTCCCGGCGACGGACCGGTCACCGGATCCTCTGGCGCAACGCCGGAGCGTGGCATTCCGGCCGCCGGCATCAGCGCCAAAACGGCGGCGTCGCTTGTCGATGGCGGCCCGGCCAAACTCAGGCTTCGGATATCGGCCGAGACGCCGGCAAGGCGGACTGAGAACCTGATTCTAGATCTTCCCGGCCGGGGCAAGGAATGGGTCGTTCTTTCGGCGCATATCGACGGACATCATCTATCCGAAAGTGCCATCGACAACGGCACCGGCCTGGCCGCCGCACTCGCCGTGGCCGGCGCCATGGCTCCGCACATGAGTTCGATGCAACGCGGCCTCAGGATCGGGCTCTTCACCGTCGAGGAATGGGCCCTCGCCGGCTCGGCCCGCTACGTCGATGGTTTGAGCGAAGCCGAGCGGGCCGCGATCCAGCTCAATGTCAATCTCGACTCGGTCGCCGGCGGTCCAAACCTGACGGCGCTGACCAGTGGCTTCGCTGCCGCCGAAGCCTGGCTGGTCGAAGCCGCCGGCCGCCATGGCCGTTCGCTTGGCGCCTATCGGCCGTTGATGCAGAATTCCGATCACTACAACTTTGCCCGGCACGGCGTCCCGGCGGCTCGCTTCGTCGCAGGATTCGACGAGCCGAATTCGAACTTGCGCCATGTGCTGACTGAGGGCGATAACCGCGACAAGATCGCCGCCGGCGATCTGGCGGCGGCGGCGGCGCTGGTCGCCGGCATCATCGCCGACGCCTGCCAAGCGGACGATCTGAACCTGAGATGAGCAATATATTTCGAAGATATATCGGAGTTACAAGATGAGTAGAATTATCACCGTCGGCGCCGCTCAATTGGGCGCCATCCAACGAGCCGAAGACCGCCTGAGCGTCGTCGAACGGATGCTGGCGTTGATGGAGAACGCGCACCGCAAGGGCGTCAATCTAATCGTATTCCCGGAATTGGCCCTGACGACGTTCTTTCCGCGTTGGTACATGGAAGATCAAGACGAGGTCGACACCTGGTTCGAATCGGCGATGCCCAGCAATGAAACGCAGCCGTTGTTTGAGGCCGCCAAGCGCCACGGCATGGGATTTCACCTGGGGTACGCCGAAAAAATTCAGGAGAACGGCGAAACGCACCGATACAACACCGCGATCATCGTCGACAAGGCGGGCAACATTGTCGGCAAGTATCGGAAGATCCATCTGCCCGGACACGACGAATTCGATCCGAAACGTACCTTCCAACATTTAGAGAAACGATATTTCGAAATCGGAAACTTAGGTTTCAATGTCTGGCGGAGCATGGGCGGCATCCTCGGCATGTGCATCTGCAATGATCGCCGCTGGCCGGAAACGTTCCGCTGCTTAGGGCTGCAAGGTGTCGAAATGGTGGTGCTCGGCTACAACACGCCGACGACCAACTCACAGTCGAACGAATCGCCGCATCTCCGGTGGTTCCACAACTTGCTTTCGATGCAGGCTGCGGCCTATCAAAACAGCACCTGGGTGGTCGGCGTCGCTAAGGCCGGCAACGAGGACGGGAACGAACTGATGGGCGGCACGTCGATCATTTCGCCGAATGGCGAGATCGTCGCGCAATGCCACACGACCGGCGACGAATTGGTCGTCGCCGATTGTGACCTTGATGACTGCAATTTCGGCAAACAGACGGTGTTCGATTTCAAACGGCATCGCCGGATCGAGCATTACGGTCGGATCACGTCGCAGACCGGTGTCACATTACCGGAATAATACGGACTGGGGACAGCAGATGGCAGTATTCGATACTATTATAAGAGGCGGGACGGTGGTCACGGCGATTGACAGCGTCGCCTGCGATATCGGCATCAAGGACGGCAAGATCGCCGCGCTCGGCACCGACCTTGGCACCGCCGGCCGCGTCATCGACGCCGGCGGGCTTCTGGTGCTGCCGGGCGGCGTCGAGTCGCACTGCCATATCGAGCAGCGCTCCTCCGTCGGCGGCGTCACCAGCGCCGACGACTTCTTCACCGGCACCCGCTCCGCCGTTTTCGGCGGCACGACGACGATAATCTCGTTCGCGGCACAACAGAAAGGTGCCTCGCTCCGCCAGGCGGTCGAAGACTATCACGCCTGCGCCGGCCCGAAGGCGGTGATCGACTACGGCTTTCATTTGATCGTATCCGATCCGACGAGCAGGTGCTGGGTCAGGAACTGCCGGCGCTAATCGCCGACGGCTACACCTCGTTCAAGGTCTACATGACATACGACACGCTTCGGCTCGACGATTGGCAGATGCTCGATATTCTCGCCTGCGCCCGTGAACATGGCGCCTTCGTCATGATCCACGCAGAAAATCATGAAATGATCAAGTGGTTGAGTGCGCGCCTGTTGGATAAGGGTTATTCAGCGCCCAAGTACCATGCCGTCAGTCACCCGCGGATCGCCGAAGGCGAGGCAACGCACCGCGCCATCAAGCTTTCCGAACTGCTCGACGTCCCGATGCTGGCCGTGCACGTGTCGGCGACCGAGGCGGTGGACGAAATCCGCCGCGCCCAGTCGTCCGGGCTCAAGGTCTATGGCGAGACATGTCCGCAGTATCTATTCCTGACCGCCGACGATCTGGACCGCGACGGCGCCGAGGGCGCCAAGTTCTGCTGCAGCCCGCCGCCCCGAGACAAGGGCGCGCAAGAAGCAATCTGGCGCGGCCTCGCCAACGGCACCTTTCAGGTTTTTTCGTCTGATCACGCACCGTACCGCTTCGATGCGACCGGCAAATTGAAGGCCGGGCCCAACCCGAGCTTCAAGCAGGTTGCAAACGGCGTTCCGGGGATCGAGCTCAGGTTGCCGCTATTGTTCTCGGAAGGCGTTGGCAAGGGCCGCATCGACATCCATCAATTCGTGGCGCTAACGTCGACCAATGCCGCCAAACTTTACGGTCTGCACCCTCAAAAAGGAACCATCGCGGTCGGCTGCGACGCCGACCTGGCGCTCTGGGATCCGGCGATTGAGCGGAAAATCACTTGGGACGATCTGCACGACAATGTTGGCTACACACCCTATGAAGGAATGTCCATCAAGGGCTGGCCGGTGATTGTGCTCAGCCGTGGCCGAGTCGCGGTGGAGAATGGCGAGATGCTTCTGGAGCGCGGCTCCGGCAGGTTCTTGCCGCGTCGCCGCTCGCCTGCCGCCGTGCCCCTCGGGAGGCTAGCTCCAGAGATGGATTTCCAGCGGAACTTCGGAGCCCGGATTTTACCCGGCGGCCCAGACTGACGGATGTAACGGAGGAACGCTGAATGACTAAAGCTAACGGGAGCGCCGAAAACGGCCGCATTGTCGTCATCAACCCCAATTCCACCGAGGCGGTGACGCGGGGTATCGATGCCGCGATGACCCCGTTCCGTTTCGCCGGCGGACCAATATTCGACTGCGTCACCCTCAAGGCCGGCCCGCCCGGGATCGCGACGCAGCGGCATGTCGATTCCGTGGTGCAGCCAATCTGCGATCTGATCGCGAAGGAGGACAACACCACCGATGCTTTTGTCATCGCTTGCTTTTCCGATCCGGGCCTGTTGTCGGCCAAGGAAACGACGGCGAAGCCTGTGTTTGGGATTGGCGCCGCGTCCTATGCGGCCGCAACGCTGCTGGGCGAGCGCTTCGGAGTGATCGCCATCTTGCCGGCATCGGTCGGCCGCCAGCGCCGTGCGATCCGCCTGCTCGGCCTCGAACAGCGCTACGCGGCGAGCCTGCCGATCGGCATCGGCGCCGAGAATTTGGAAGGCGATAGAGTCAAGGGCCGAATGATCGATGTCGGCCGCGAGCTGATCGATGCCCACGGAGCCGATGTGCTGATCATGGGGTGCGCCGGAATGGCGAAATACCGAAAAGCTGTCGAGGATGCGCTGGCGGTTCCGGTCATCGATCCGGCACAGGCGGCTGCCGCGCAGGCCTTGGCGACGGTCCGGATCGGCAATTAAAGCAAGAGGTATTGAAATAGTGGCCCTGTGGCCATCGACTTTGCGTCAATTCCGAAGTCATTCGGCCGTGCCGAGACGGAGTTCAATCCAGAACGTACTACCGATACCAAACTCGCTCTCCAAACCAATCCGTCCGCCCATTCGCTCGACAAGAAGTTTGGTCACGGTCAGACCAATTCCAGTGCCTTCCCTGGCGATCATGGGGCCCACGTCTAAACGATGAAACATCTTGAAAACACTGTCGCAATCCTCGGCAGTGATTCCGATACCGGTATCGGTCACGGAAATGCGAAAGAAGCCGTCATCAATTTCTTTCCCGATCACACTGACCGTGCCGCCGTCGCGGTTGAATTTAACGGCATTGGAGAAAAGATTAATGATGACTTGTTTCAGCCGGACCCGATCAGCGTGAAGAAATACCGACGGACCGCGACTAAACTCATCGACAATCGTTATTCCACTTCGTTCTCCAAGGGCGCTGGCCATTGCCACGCATTCCCCGACAATCTCGTTGGCGTTGATGTCCTTCAAGGAAATCACCAGCTGATTGGATTCTATTCTTGCCAGGTCGAGAACTTCGTTGA
>JAQBZY010000023.1 GCA_027620395.1 Pseudomonadota bacterium | reverse complement strand
GGGCGATCGCCGACGGCTCGGCGCCGAGACCGATGGTCAACGTCTGCGCGCCGGCAGCCAGCGGCAGGCTGGCGCCGACAACGGCCAACGCCGCAATGAAGGTTCTCCGAACGTGCATTTTTCGTCTCCCTGTGACATGGCCTGGACTTCTTGCTCATCCCCACGCGGGCGGCTCCAGGCGACATATCTTGGACCGATATGCGCGGACTCGACAAGCCAATTGCGCCGGGATATCGCTATGCCCCCAGCTTGCGTGCCCAGTCCGCTTTATGGCCGAAGGAGTCCACTCCCGTGAACCCACAACCGACCAATGAATACGCCGTTCATTTGAGCCCGCCCGATATCGCTCCCTACAAGGCCGGCAACACCGGCACCGATTATGTGACGACCTTGGATTCCGGCATTCCCGGCCCGCACGTCATGGTCACCGCTGTGGTGCACGGCAACGAGCTTTGTGGCGCGTTGGCAATGGATTTTTTCTTCAAGCAAGGCTTCAAACCGCGCCAGGGCAAGCTAACGCTGGCGTTCTGCAACTTCGCTGCTTATCTGTCGTTCGATCCTAACAACCCGACGGCGTCGCGCTTCGTCGAGGAGGATTTCAACCGGCTCTGGTCCGAGGATGTCCTGGACGGCCCCCGGCAGTCCGTGGAATTGGTCCGGGCCCGGCAAATCCGGCCGTTCATTGCCGAGGCCGATTTCCTGCTCGACATCCATTCGATGCAGCACGCCACCGAGGCGCTGATGCTGGCCGGCCCGCTGGCCAAGGGCCGCACCCTTGCCAAGGCCACTAATGTGCCACGGACCGTCGTTAGCGATCACGGCCACACCGCCGGCAAACGGATGCGAGATTATGGCGCCTTCATCGACCCGAACAGCCCGAAGAACGCGCTGCTGATCGAGTGCGGCCAGCATTGGGAGAAGTCCAGCGAATTCATGGCCAAGGAGTCGATGCTGCGGTTCTTGTTGCATACCGGCACTCTCAACCAGGACGATGTCGGCCCGCATCTCGGCGATGCGCCGCCGAAACAGGTTTTCATCGAGGTGTCGGGCCCGGTGACCATCAAAACCGACAGCTTCAAGTTTGCCCATGACTATAAGGGCCTGGAAGTGATCGAGAAGGCCGGGACGGTACTCGGCTATGACGGCGACGAGCCGGTCAAAACGACCTATGACCACTGCGTTCTGATCATGCCGTCGAAACGCTTGCTCAAAGGCAATTCCGCTGTCCGTCTCGGCCGCTTCGTGGAGAGCTGAGGAAGCTTCGTATCGACGCTTGGCAGCAGCCTTGTGGTCAATATACTGACGGCATCACGGATCGGAGGATCCCCGCATGGACGAGGAAAACATTGAGATCGAAACCATGACCGTCGCCTGCGACGGGGGTGGCGGCGGGCTCGGCCATCCAAATGTCTATCTGCATCTGGACGAAAACACGCACGAAGTGGTGTGCCCCTACTGTTCGCGCCGATTTCGGCTGAAGGCAGGCGCCAAGGCCGCGTCCGGTCATTGACGTGGCCGGCCAGGACCGCGAGCACCTTTTTCTGATCGACGGCTCGGGTTTCATTTTCCGGGCCTATTTCGCGGGCGTCGCGCAGCGCCGGCCGATGACCCGTTCGGACGGCACACCGACCAATGCCGTCTACATTTATACCCGGATGATGTTGAAGCTGTTCGAGGACACCGAGGCCGATTACGTCGCCGTGATTTTCGACAAGGCCCGGCGTACGTTCCGCAATGAAATTTACCCCGAATACAAGGCGCATCGGCCGGACCCGCCAGAGGATTTGATCCCCCAGTTCCAACTGGTCCGCGACGCCACCGAGGCGATGAACGTTCCGGCCATCGACATGGAGAACTACGAAGCCGACGATCTGATCGCGACCTATGCCCGCGAGGGCGCCGAACGCGGCATGGACGTCACCATCGTGTCTTCCGACAAAGACTTGATGCAGTTGGTCAACGACCGGGTGCAGCTTTGGGACGGCATGAAGGAAAAGACCATCGGTGCGGCCGAGGTGATCGAGAAGTTCGGCGTTGGCCCCGAGCGCGTCGTCGATGTTCAGGCTTTGGCCGGCGACAGCACCGACAACGTGCCGGGCATCCAGGGGATCGGCATCAAGACAGCCGCCGAGCTGATCCGCGAATACGGCGATCTCGATACGCTGCTGGCCCGGGCGTCCGAGATCAAGCAGCCGAAACGGCGCGAGAAGCTGATCGAACAAGCCGACATGGCCCGCATTTCGCGCCAGCTCGTCACGCTTAAGGCCGACGTGCCGGTGACGTTCTCCATCGACGACTTCAAAAAGCGGCAACCCGATCCGGAAAAACTTCTGACTTTCTTGCGCCAGCAGGAATTCAAGTCGCTCATCCAGTCGGTCTCGGCGAAGTTCGGCATCGCGCCGGATCTCGGCATCGCGGCCGACGCCAGCGCCGCGGCGGCCGTCGGCGATGGCCAGGCAACACCGCGAAATGGCGCCCCCGGACGCGTCTACGAGATGATTCAATCGATGGCCGCGCTCGATCAATGGATTGCCGCCGCCACGAAAGCCGGCGCCGTCGCCGTCGACACCGAAACCTCGATGCTGTCTTCGATGCGGGCCGATCTGGTCGGCGTATCGCTTTCGGTCGAGCCGGGCCAGGCCTGTTATATTCCGCTCGGGCACCGCCGGGCGGGCGGACAAGCTAGCTTCGATCTCGGCGACGCGCCAACCGTCCAGGCCACGGCGGAAGACGTTCCCGAGCAATTGCCGCTGAAAAAAGTCATCGAGCGCTTGAAGCCGATGTTGGAAGACCCGGCGATCCTCAAGATCGGTCAGAACATCAAGTACGACATGCAGGTTTTGGCCCGCCATGGGATCGAGGTTTCGCCGATCGACGACACCATGCTGTTGTCTTACGTTTTGGAAGGCGGCAAGCACGGGCACGGCATGGACGAGTTGGCCCGCGACATGCTCGGCATCTCGACCATCAAGTTCGGCGATGTCGCCGGCACCGGCAAGGCGCAGGTGAGCTTTGCCGAAGTGCCGCTCGACAAGGCCACCGAATACGCCGCCGAGGACGCCGACGTGACGCTTAGGCTGCACCGGCACCTGAAACCGCGCCTAGTCAAGGAGCGGATGGTCACGGTCTACGAAACCCTGGAACGTTCCCTGGTGCCGATCCTGGAACGGATGGAACGGACCGGCATCCGCGTCGATGCCGAAGCGCTGAAGGCGCTGTCTGTCGACTTCGCCAAGCGGATGGCGGAATTTGAGATCGAGATTTATCAATTGGCCGGGCGCGAGTTCAACGTCGGCTCGCCGAAGCAGTTGGGCGAGATACTATTCGACGGCATGGGCCTCGAGGGCGGCAAGAAGGGCAAGACCGGTGCCTATTCCACCAACGCCGAGGTGCTCGATGAATTGGCCGCGGGCGGGCACGAACTGCCGCAGAAAGTGCTCGACTGGCGGCTTTTGCAAAAACTCAAGAGCACCTACACCGACGCCCTGATCGAGACCATCAATCCAGCCACCGGGCGCGTGCATACGTCCTATTCGCAGGCCATCACCTCGACTGGACGGCTGTCTTCAAACGATCCCAATCTGCAGAACATTCCGGTCCGCACCGAGGAAGGCCGGAAAATTCGTCAGGCCTTCGTGCCCGACAAGGGCATGATTTTGATGTCGGCGGATTATTCGCAAATCGAGCTGCGTCTGTTGGCGCACGTCGCCGAAATCGACGTCTTGAAGGAAGCGTTCCAGGCCGGGCAAGACATTCACGCCATCACCGCGAGCCAAGTGTTCGGCGTCCCCATCGAAGGCATGGACCCGATGATCCGCCGCCAGGCCAAGGCCATCAACTTTGGCATCATCTATGGCATTTCCGCCTTCGGTCTGGCGCGGCAGCTGGGCATCGCGCGAGGCGACGCGCAGCGCTACATCGATGCTTATTTCGATCGCTACCCGGGCATCAAGGACTACATGGACCGGACCAAGGCCCAAGCGCACAGACAGGGCTTCGTCGAAACCCCGTTCGGGCGCAAGTGCCACATCCGAGGCTTGACCGAAAAGAATCAAAACATCCGCGGCAACGCCGAACGCGCCGCCATCAACGCGCCGATCCAAGGTGGCGCCGCCGACATCATCAAGCGGGCCATGGTGGTCCTGCCGGAAGAGCTCAATCGCGCCAAGCTAAACGCGCGGATGCTGTTGCAGGTGCATGACGAGCTTGTCTTCGAGGTGCCGAAGGGCGAACTCGACGCGACCCGAGACTGTGTCCGCGCCGTCATGGAAGATGCCGCCCAACTGACGGTGCCCCTCGTCGTCGATGTCGGCCAGGGCGCCAACTGGGACCAGGCACATTAAGCCGTGACAGCCCACTGATGGCGCTTCCGGTCTCCAGACCCGCTAACCTCGAACAGGAAAACGTGCCGCGTGGCATCTCGCTGATGCTAACGACGACGCTGTTCTTCATCCTGATCGACGCCTGCGCCAAACAACTGTCTCTCACTCTGCCGGCGACGGAGGTGGTGTGGGCTAGGTTCTTCTTTCACTTGCTCGCGGTACTGGTTTTTCTTGGCCCCCGAACCATCCGCTACGCGCGGTCGAACCGTCCGGTCCTGCAGGTTTTTCGGTCCGCACTTTTATTGACCACGACATTTCTATTCTTCGTCGGTATCCGTGAGATCGAGCTGGCGATGGCCAGTTCGATCATGTTCCTGAGCCCAATCCTGGTGACCGCGCTTTCGGTGCCGTTGCTCCGCGAGAAGATCGGACTGCGGCGCGTCTTCGGGGTCTTGGCCGGGCTTGCCGGCGCCTTGATCATCGTCCGCCCGGGACTGGGCGAGGTGCCGTTGGCGGCGCTCTATTTCGTCGCCGCCGCTGGCGCCAACGCGGTTTACCAGTTGACGACGCGGATACTCCGGCAAGCCGACGACGCCTTTACCACACTTTTGTATACGGCGCTGGTCGGTGCCGTTTTGGCCTCCGTGGCAGCACCGGTCGAATGGGTGGCGCCGAGCCCGACCGAGTGGGCGCTGATGGTTTGCATGGGAACATTCGGCGCGCTCGGTCATTTTACCCTGATCAAAGCCTTCCAGTCGGCGACGCCGTCGGCGCTAGCGCCGTTCACCTACACCGGATTGATCTGGGCGACGCTGCTCGGGTATTTGATCTTCGCCAATCTGCCGGACGGCTACACGGCGCTCGGCGCCGCCATCATCATCGGCAGCGGTCTCTATATCTTCCGCCGTGAGCAGCAAGCGGCGAAGACCAAGCCCTAGGCGAAGAAGCGGCGCCTGAGAAATTCGATCAGCCGCGCCGACATCAATAGCGCGAAGATGCCGGCATAGACCAGAGGCTCGATCTGAAATCCCTTCCGCATCATGATGAAGTGAATGCAGCCGGCAACGCCGGCGACATAGACCAACTTATGCAGCCGGTTCCAATTGCGGCCGCCGATGCGCTTGATCCAACCCTTGGTCGAGGTGATGGCGAGCGACGTCAACGACAGCAGTCCGACCATCCCGACGGTGATGTACCACCGCTTGATGATATCTTGAAAAATCTCGCGCCAATTAAAAAAATGATCGACGACAACGTAGTTGGTGACGTGCAGCACGACATAGAAGAATGCGAATAGTCCGATCAATCTCCGGAACCGAACCGCCTGCTTCCAGCCGGTGACAATCCGAAGCGGCGTCACCGCCAGCGAAACCAATAGAATGCGCAGCCCCCAATCGCCGAGATGGCGGTTGATGAATTCAATCGGGTTGGCGCCGAGACCGCCGGTCGGCGCCAGCCACGCCAACCACGCCAGCGGCGCCAGACACACTGCCCAGACCAACGGCTTGCCGATCCAAGCGATCGGATCGCGCTTGATCCTTTGTGCCAGTGGTGAATTTTTTTTGCCTGCCACCACAGCGTCGGTCACGGCTGTCGTCACGACGCTCATTGCCCGCCGCCTAGAACAACTTCTTCAGGTCCATGCCGGCATAAAGCGACGCGACTTCTTCCTCGTAGCCGTTGAACATCTTGGTCTCGCGGCGGAAAATTTCGCCGATCCGGCGCTCCGATGACTGGCTCCAGCGCGGATGGCTGACCGTCGGATTGACATTGGAATAGAAGCCGTACTCGCTCGGAGCACTGCCGCTCCAGGTGGTTTTCGGAAGCCGGCTCTCGAACTTGATGCTGACGATCGACTTGATCGACTTGAAGCCGTACTTCCAAGGCACGATCAAGCGGAGCGGCGCGCCGTTCTGGTTCGGCAGCATTTCGCCGTACAGCCCAACCGCGAGAATGGTCAAGGGGTGCATCGCCTCATCCATCCGCAAGCCCTCCTTATAAGGCCAGTCGAGGACCGGGCCGCGCTGACCGGGCATCCGTTTCGGATCGAACAAGGTTTCAAAGGCGACGTACTTGGCATCAGCGGCGGGCTCGAACCGTTTCAAGGCATCGGCTAAGGGAATGCCGACCCATGGCACCACCATTGACCACGCCTCGACGCAGCGAAACCGATAGACGCGTTCTTCCAGGGCATGCGGCTTGATCAGGTCTTCAAAACCGATCTTTCCCGGCTTGCCGCAAAGGCCGCCGATTTCGACCGTCCACGGCAACGGCTTGAAGTCCTTGGCATTCGCGACCGGATCCTTCTTGCCGGTGCCGAATTCGTAGAAATTGTTGTAGCTGGAAATGGTATCGAAATCATTCGGCTGATCGGTCGGGCCGAGGCTTTCGGCGGTCCATTTGGTTTTCTTGACGCCGCTAAGTTTTTCACGCGCCGCCCGGGCCGAAAACGACGGCAAGCCGCCGAGCGCCAGACCGGCACCGGCGACGGCGGCGGTTTTCAGGAATTCGCGGCGGCGGTCAAACACCGATTTCGGCGTGATCTCGGAGCCTAAGGCATCCGAAGCCTTCTTGAACTTGATTAGCATCACTTTCTCCCTAATCCGCCACTCTCGGCGGCCACTGGTTGGCCATGGTAGCACTGGGCGGCGGCGGCGGATATTGACATTCCAGGAATTAAATACCGTATTCAAAGCCATAGCGGCCAATAAACACCCCTCACTTTTTCGTTAGCCGGGTGTTAATCTCTGGCCGGCTCGGAAGAAAGGCGGTTTATGCGCGTTCTCTATCACCTTTGGTTGTCGCCATTCTGCCGCAAAGTCCGCATCGCGCTTGGCGAAAAGCGGGTCGAGTTCGAAATGAAGGCGGAAAACGTCTGGCAGCGGCGCGACGAATTCCTGGCCATTAATCCCGCCGGCGAAGTCCCGGTCCTGGTCGAAGCCGACGGCACGGCGTTATCAGGAAGCCAGGTGATCTGCGAGTTCCTGGATGAAATTCATCCCGAACCGGCGTTGCTCGGCCGCCAACCCTTGCACCGGGCCGAAGTCCGGCGCCTGGTCGACTGGTTTGACCGCAAGTTCGATCACGAGGTTACGGAGAAGCTGGTCGGCGAAAAGTTCATGAAGAGGTTCTTGGCCTTGGGCGAACCCGACTCAGCCAAGATTCGCGCCGGCCACGCTAACATGCACACACACCTCGACTACATCACATATCTAGTCGAACGCCGCAAATGGCTCGCCGGCGACACTTTTTCGCTGGCCGACATTGCGGCGGCGGCGCATCTCTCAACCATCGATTATCTGGGCGACGTGCCTTGGAAGGATCACGACGTCGCCAAGGACTGGTACGCCCGGATCAAATCACGGCCGAGTTTCCGCTCGATTTTGGTCGATCACATTCCGAACGCGCCGCCGCCCAAGCATTACGCCGATCTAGATTTCTGAGTTCCGTTCCCCATCCTGAGGAGCGGCGGAACCGCGTCTCGAAGGGTGAGCGGCCGCTACTTCGCCTTAACGTCCATTTTCTCGATGTTGGCGCGGGCCAGACGGGCTGCTTCGCTATCCGGCTCCAGCTCCAATATGCGAAGCCAGTCCTTCCGGGCGGCGGCCAGGTCGTCGCCGAGGCGTTTCAGAATGCCCCGTTCCAAAAGCGCCGCGACGTTTACCGGATCGCGTCGCAGCACCCATTCGACATCGGCCCCGGCACTGCCGAAATTGTCCAAGTATCGGTACGCGCTGGCCCGAAACACATAAGCGTCGATCCGTTCCGGCGCCGCCGAGATGGCGTTGGTCAAGTCTTCGACCGCGCCCTGGTAATCAGCCAATGCGGTCCGGGCCTCGGCCCGGTCGATCAACGTTTCCGGCTCGCCCGGCGCTAAACCGAGCGCCGTCGTGAACACCGCCTCGGCGCGCCTGGCGTCACCCTTGATCAGCCACGCTTGGCCGGCCTGGGCCAAGACTTTCGCCTTGAACGCGGGTGTCTTGCGCATGCTGTCGGCCAAAACCTCCAACCGCCTCGCGGCATATTCCGGCTTTCCGGAATGCAGCAGCGCCAATGCCGCGCAATGCTCGGCGGCGTCGCCACCGCCGATGGCCTTCCAAGCCAACGCCGTCTCGAAGCCATCGCCGGGATCGGATTTCGCCAACTCCAGGCACCTGGCATATTCTCGGGCGTGATTGATTTCGGCGGCCAGGGATACGGCGGTGCCGGCGCCGAGAATACCGGCGACCAACGGGACGATGATTGCCGTGCTTCCAAGTTTGCGCATCTCGCGTTATGACCTGAGTGGTAAACTGTTCGGCCCTCAGTTGGCCGAGCCGGCGTGATCCTAGCGAAGGCAGCGCCTGGGCGAAAGGAAACCCATCGTGACCAGGAGAGATTGCCCGCACTTGTTCTGTTTCGGCCTCGGCTATTCGGCGGCGGCATTGGTCCAGGCTCTGCCGGTGTCGGATTGGCAAGTCGCCGGCACGGCAAGAACCGCCGAAACGGCGAAGCGGCTTCGGGAAATCGGCATCGAAGGCCTTGTCTTCGATGGCCAGCAACGCAGCCAACCGGTGGCGGCGGAGCTGGCCCAGGCGACGCATCTGCTTTCCTCGGCGCCGCCGGGCGAGGCCGGCGACCCGGTGCTCCGGCTGTACAGAGACGACATCGCGGCCAATCGGGGCCTCCGTTGGATTGGCTATCTGTCGACGACCGGCGTCTACGGCGATACCGACGGTCATACGGTTGATGAGACCGCGCCTCTGAACCCGTCCAGCGAACGTAGCCGGCGGCGGGTCGCCGCCGAGGCCGAGTGGCTGGCGTTGCACAGCCAATATGGCCTCCCGGTGCACATTTTCAGGCTCGCCGGGATCTACGGGCCCGGCCGGTCGGCGTTCGATCAGATCAGAAGCGGCACGGCGAAACGGATCGACAAACCGGGACACGCATTTTCGCGCATCCACGTCGACGATATCGGCGCCGTCCTCAAGGCGTCGATCGCCAAGCCCCAGCCTGGCGCCATCTACAACGTTTGCGACGACGAGCCGGCGCCACCGTGCGAAGTGGTCGAATACGCTTGTTCGCTGTTGGAGATGGAGCCGCCGCCGTTGCAGGATTTCGAAACCGCGAAATCCGGCATGTCGCCGATGGGGTTGAGTTTTTGGAACGACAACCGCCGCGTCGACAACGGCAAGCTGCACCGCGAGCTTGGCGTCAAGCTGTTCCATCCCGATTACCGGTCCGGACTGCAGGCGATATTCGAGACCGAGGGTTAGTCCCGGCCGTTAATGGTGGCGATCAGTCCATCGAGAGTCCGGGTCAGACGTTCGAGATCGGTGGGCCTGGACAGGCGATGCTCGCCGTCCTTGACCAACTGCACTTCGACATCGGTTGCGCGGAGCCGCTCGGCCAACTTGAGCGCCGTTTGCCACGGCACGTCCGGATCCTGCATGCCGTGGATCAGCCTAACCGGCGCCTCAATCGCGATTTCGCCCCTGAGCAAAATGTGATTGCGCCCTTCGGTCAGCAGCGTGGCTCTAATCAGGTACGGCTCTTGATCGTCATAGCAATTGGGAATCTCGCAAAACCCCTTGCCCTGAAGATCGAGCCTTTGTTGTTTGGATAGCGCGGGCGGGATCAGATCCTCGGTGAAATCGGGCGCCGCGGCGATCCCCAGAAGACCGGCGATCCTCGCCGGACGGCGGAGCGCCACCAACAGCATGATCCATCCACCCATGCTGGAGCCGACCAGGATTTGCGGTCCGGTGGCGATCTCGTCCAAGACCCTGACCGCGTCATCGGCCCAACGGCCGATGCTGCCGTCCTTGAAGGCACCTGACGATTCTCCGTGCCCGAAATAGTCGAACCGGGTGAAGGCGAGGCCCGCGGAAAGGCAGTAATTTTCCA
>JAQBZY010000022.1 GCA_027620395.1 Pseudomonadota bacterium | reverse complement strand
GGAGGCGGCCGCCGGCAAGCCCGGACGGGCCTCGGAAGTTGCCAGGATGCCGGGCTACTTCAAGCCGGATCATTTCATCGCCATGTTCCGCTACGTGAAGGATAAGGCCTACGAGACCAGCAAATTCCACGAATATCTGGCCAAGGGCGCTTAACTGACCGGCGTCGGTGTCAGGCCCTTTTGAGCAAGAACCGGAACACGCCATCGGTTTCGGTCCATTCCATCAACTCGTGGCCGGTTTTGCGGCAAAATGCCTCGAAATCCTTGACCGCGCCGGGGTCCGTCGCCAGAACTTCCAGAATCTCGCCGGCCTTGAGTTCGCCAATGGCCTTCTTCGCCTTGACGATCGGCATCGGGCAGTTGAGGCCTTTGGTATCGAGCGTTTGTGTGACCATCGTCGATTTTCCTCTCGATCTGTTACTTTTCGTGCCGACCGACTGACCGGTCTCGATTCTTACGTTAAGATTAAATGAGCGGCAGAGGCAGGGAAACACCGCCAATTTTCATATATTCATATTATTGAATGTGTTATCTTGCCGCCAGAAAAAAATGCCGGCCATCGGGTGACGGGCCGGGTGGTCGGAATTCGACCGGTTGATGGAGGGGGCTAGGGAATATGGGTGAACTTTCAGTGGTCGCAAAGGTCGGCTGGCTCGCCTTTACGCTCGGGATCGCATTTGGCGCCACCGCGCAGCGGACCAATTTTTGCACGATGGGGGCGATATCCGACATGGTGATGATGGATGATCGCAACCGCCTCCGGGCCTGGCTTCTCGCCATAGCCGTCGGCATCGCCGCCAGCCAGGGCCTGCATCTTGCCGGGCTGGTCGATCTCAACAAGGCGATCTACCTGACGCCCAATCTCGGCTGGGCTGGTGCGGTCATCGGCGGTCTGATGTTCGGCTTCGGCATGACCCAGGCGGGTGGCTGCGGCTCGAAGACATTGATCCGCCTCGGCGCCGGCAACTTGAAATCCCTCTATGTCGCCGTCGTGCTCGGCATATTCGCGTACATGACACTGCGCGGCGTGCTGGCGCTTGTCCGCACCGCGCTCGAGGGCGCGACCAACGTCGATTTAAAAGCATCCGGTGTCGTCAACAACCAGGGCCTGCCGGATTTGCTTGCCGCCACAGGCCTTGAGATTGGATCGGCGCGGATGATCCTCGCCGCCGCCGCCGTTGCCTTACTGGTCTGGTATTGCTTCAAAGACGGAGATTTCCGGCAATCGAAGCGCGATGTCATCGCCGGCCTGATCATCGGCTTGACTGTTCCCGCCGGTTGGGCGATCACCGGAATAGCCGGCTTTGATGAGTTTCAGCCGACACCGTTGTTCTCGCTGACCTTTGTGGCCCCGGTCGGTAACAGCCTGCAATATCTGATGACCTTTACCGGCGCCACCATCGACTTCGGTGTCGCCAGCGTCGGCGGCGTGATCGCCGGATCGTTCCTGGCGGCGATGTCGGCCAAGGAATTCCGTGTCGAATCGTTTGTCGATGCCGACGACATGATCCGCCACACCATAGGCGCCGCGCTGATGGGAACGGGCGGCGTGCTGGCGCTCGGCTGCACCATCGGCCAGGGCCTAACCGGCATGTCGACCCTTGCCGTCGGATCGGTGCTGGCGCTGGGATCAATCATTGCCGGCGGCGTGCTCGGCATCAGGTATCTTGAGGAAGGGACTCTTGGCGGCGCTTTGAAAGCGATGTTGGCAAGGAGTTGAAGGCGGAGTCGAACGGGACCCGGCGCATTTGCCGGATCCCGAAAAAGCCGCCTTACTTGCTGATTTGGACGAAGCGGAGTTCGCTCTTCACCAAATCCGGAACCACGACCGTCATTGATTTTTCTCCCGGGATAACGGTGAAATCGGCCGGGCCCTTGAATCCCGAGGCCAGCGTCGTGACATGGCCATCACCGGCCCAGTGGAACAAGGTGCCGGAATTCCAGTCGGTTACCAGGAGAGAGTCGTCCGCCATCAGGTAAAGCCCATCGAGACGGCCGATCGGCCGTGACATCGGTTTCGGCTTGCCGCCCGGAGTCATCACGAAAATCCCGCGGGCTTCGGTATTGGACTTGAACCCGGCCATCAATACCGAGTTATTCTTGCCCGGATAAAGCCCGTTCGGGTTGATCGAGGCGTCAGTGAACGCCTTCGTCACTTTTGGCTCGGCACCATCCAGAAAGTTCGCCGGATCGACGCGGTAAAGCGCATCGCCACGGTTGTCGCTAACGTAAAGCACGTCGCCAATGACGGTCGGATCGTTGGCGAACTTTACATCGGGTAGCGCCACCTTGCGGCCTTTCTTGGTCTTGGTGTCGAATACCCAGACGACGTCGATGTCGGTGACCCACAACCTGTCACCGGCGACCCAGATGCCTTTCGGCTTGTTCAAGGCTTCGCCGCCGGCGGCTGGCAAGTAATTTTGCTCGAGCACCTTGCCGTCGATCGAAACCTTGCTGATCCGGCCCTTGCCGTCCTTTTCGGTCGGCTTCAACGCCGAGACGAACTGACCGACATATAGAACCTTTTGCGCGGCGTCGTAGGCGACGGATTCCGGAAACGGAAAGCCGGTGACGGACTTTTCCGAAAGCACTTTCGGACCCTCGGCAACCGCAAGCGACGGCTGCCACGATAAGAACAGCGCCGCACATGCGGTACCAATAGCGATTAAGCTGAGACGCATCGGATTTTCCTCCCGTAACGGTTTTGCTCGCCGGTCTTATGCTTTGGTGTGTCGAGCCCAGCCAGCGTAACGGCTGAAATCATACGATATCGTAGCCTGAAACGGGGGTCAGTGAAATGCTGGTCTCGAAAAGTCTATGCCGCCAGGATGGCTGAGCGACGGGGGTAAATCAGCGATTTTGACGGGAACTCAGGCGCAGCCGGCGAACCCGTCGGCGTTCATTTTAGCCTCATACGGACCGGCGACCGCGCTGCCGGGGATCAGGGCCGGTTTCACGTTGGCCCAGTCGGACGGTTTCAGGATCACCAGCCAGCCGGCCTCATAGGGGTCGGCGTTGGCGATGTCGGGCTTCGCGACGATGGCGGCATTGACCTCGATTACCTCGCCACCGGCGGCCGATTTGGCCGGGCCGACCCATTTGCCGCTCTCGATGGTGGCGCAGGATTTGCCGGGGTCAACTGACCGCCCAGCCTTCTTAGGCGTTACCGCGACCAGTTGCCCGGCCAATGCGGCGGCAACGGCGGTCATGCCGATTTTGACGTTGCCATCGCCCATTTCCTTGAACCAGACGTGGTTTTCCACGTCGTATAAAAGATCATCCGGAAGATTGCATCCCTTCACGACGGGCATATTTTTTCCTCCCAAGCCGGTTCCGTTGCTGCCGTCCTATTCTGCCGCGTGTAGCGGCCGAGAGGAACAACAGAAATCGCCAAGCTCCGATTCCTCAAGCTTCCCGGCTATGAAAAGATAAAGATGGGTGGCAATCAAGCCCATCATTTGCAGCCGGCTGGCAACCTCGGGATGGTCCGGTTTGGCGCTTATCAGGTTCAAATGATAGGCCAGTTCCCGGCACGTCTCCCGGCAGGCGTTGAACGATGGCACACCCTTGGCGCCCTGGCGGTGCAAAGCCAAAAGCCTGAACCCCTCGCGCGAGTCGGTGGTAGGCGTTTCGCCGTGCGCCGCAATCCAATGGCAAACCACATCCTCGCCGAGGCCGAGTAGGCGTTCGGCGCCGGTCTTGGCGTCGTCCATGGCGGCGGCGGCGGAGATTTCAAGCTCGATATCGGCGAGCGGCGTCATGCCAAACCCTTACTTTTCAAAAAGTCCATGGAATCGGAAATGTTCTCGTGCACGCCGAGCGGCTTCGGTTTGACGCCGAGCGCCAGACCCAGAAGCTGAGTGAAATAAAGGATCTTCACCTTCGACTTGAAGCCAAACCGCTTCTCGCCCCGGACTTGGTGCATTTCCAGGCCGGAATGGCAGGTCGGGCACTCGGTGGCGACGACGTCGGCGCCGGATGCTTCGGCAGCGCGGAGGATGTTCATGACCAGCTTTGTCGACATGTCGGAATCGGAAAGCGTGTGGGCACCGCCGCAACAAGCCGTCTTCAACGGAAAATCGACGTTTTCGGCACCGGCGGCGGCGAGGAGATCGTCCATGAAGTGCGGCTGTAAGGTCGATTCCGAACCCGGTCCCTGATCCTTTTCCGGGAAGATGTGCCTGGGCCGGGTGTACATGCAGCCGTAGTAGTTAGCGACCCGGATGCCCTTTAGCGAGTTTTTGACCCGCGCCTTCAGGCCTTCCTCGCCGATGCCTTCCTTGATCCAATCGAGCGCGTGAATAGTTTCGACTTGGCCGGATTTGTAGGTTTCGTGTCCGGCCTTGCTGGAAATCCGCTCGACCACGGCGACCGTTTCCGGGTCGTGCTCGAGATCGTACTCGGCCTTCTTCAGATTGTGATAGCAGCCATTGCAGGGCGCCATCACGGTATCGAAGCCCATTTCGTTGGCGGCGATGCTCATCACCCGAGATGACAAGTACGTCTGCAGCTTGGGATCGACGTTTTTGACTTCCATGGCGCCGCAGCAGTTCCAGTTGTCGACTTCGACCAGTTCCAGGCCAAGCACCTTGCCAACCTCCTGGGTCGAGCAATTGTAGGCATGCCCGGAACCTTCCAGCGCACAACCGGGGTAGTAGGCGACCCGGCCGTATTTTTTCGGCGTCTCGTTCATGATCTCATCCTCTTATGCCGGCCCGTGCGGCGGGTCGAGTTTCAATGCCTTGCGGTGTTCAGCATCCTTTTCGGCGACGTATTCGTGGATCGCGTCTCTGGCCTTGCCCCAACCCCGGGTCCGGGGCTTCAAGACGCTTTGTAGACCCATGGCGAACAACAGCTTGACCGGTAAGTGCCGAACCATCCGGATGATCATTTCGACCAGCCAATCCTGATTGAGTTCCTGGCCGGTGCGGGCGAAGAAGCGCCGGATCGTGCGGCCTTCCTCGATCTTGCCGGTCTGGAACACTTGCTCGGAAAACACCTCGTCGAAATGCATCGACGGCGATTTCTCGGTATGGCCCTTAAGTTCCAGCCAATGCGACAGCGCCTTCATGACGCCTTCCGGATTGACGTCGCGCGGGCAGGCGTAAGTGCATTTGTTACACGATATGCACTGCCAGATGATGTCCTTGTCGCGCAGCAATTCCGCTTCCATGCCGATGCGGGTCAGATAAATCCAATAGCGCGGATTGAAATCCGGATTTATGGCATTGACGGTGCAGGCGTTGGTGCACGATCCGCACTGCCAGCAGCGATGGATGTGCTCGCCACCCGGCAACGCCGCCACCTCGGTCTCCATGTCCTCGTTGTAATCGGTAACGACGCGGGTCTGGATGAAGGTGCTCCAATGCCCAGAGACGTCGATGCCGTCGATCTCGAGTTTTTCATGCTCGATCAGGTTTTCCTGGCGGATCAGCGATTTCTCATGGATCGGCATTCGGACCTACCTAATCGTTGGAATTGTTGGCAGCGTCGACATCGAGAACGATCGGCCGGCCCTTGGTGCCCTTGGCCCGGGTTCGTCCGGTTTCCGGGTCGATGCCGTCGAGACCGAGCATCCGGCGAGTGTATTGGGTCGGCTCCTCGGCGGCGGAGAATTCGGTCCGGAGGTACGTGCCGCCCTGCTCGGAAACATAATTGGCGTAAATCTGCGCGCAGATCAGATCGACATACTGGCCCATGTCGCGGAAGACGCCGTTGTCGGTGAGGAACTGGCTGAGCTCCTCGCGCAACACCAGGAATGTCTGGTAAGTGTCGGGGACATCCAGAGTGATCCGGTCGATGTCGTCGGCATGCCAAATTTCCCGAATGACGCCGGTGTTGGCCTTGGAGTCCCAAACCCAGCGGGTCATCAGCGGGGATTGTTCGGGCATCGCATTGTGGAGTATTTCGGCGGCCAGATCGCGGACCCAACGGAACGCCTTGCCGCCGGGGAACTGGGCTTGGAAGAGGCGCAGCGCGTCATCGGCCTCGGCCGTGCGGGTCGCTTCCTCAAGCAATGTCCGGATCGCGTGCTTGACGGTTTCCATGCCGTCCGGCGCGGCGCTTTCCAGCCACGGCCCGATCCGGCGCCGGACCGGCGCCATGAACGCCGTCAATCCCAGGAAAGTGTCGCGGTCGAGGCCATCGATCTTGGAGGGCTGGAACACTTCTTGAAACACACCGGTCTTGAAGGTCAGGCCCCGGACCAGCGCCTCTATGCCGCCGAGGTTTTCAGCGGTTCCAACCAATGTTTCAAGCGCCATGGTCAGCTTCGGTCCGCTCAGATGCAGAACCGGCCGGCCATGCTTGTCGATGGCGTTGCTTGGAAGGCCCATCCCGTCCACCGCTACTCGGCCGCCTGGACCCGGTTGCCGTTGGCGACGGCCAAGGCCGCCAGCGCGGCACCTTGGCCCTGCGCGATCGAATCGTCGATGGTTTCAGGCCCGGTCGCGGCGCCGGCGACAAAAACACCCGGACGCGAGGTTGCGGCCATCGAGCTATAAGTGTCGAGCCGCTTGATATGGCCGTGCTTCTCCAGCTCGATGTTGAAGATGGCCGAGATCAGCATATTGTCGACATTGGGGTCCATGCCGATGGCGTGCACCACCATGTCGAAGGGAATGGTGATCGGTCGTTTCACCAAGGTATCCTCGCCCTTGACGATCAGCTTTTCACCATTGGATGTCACTTCGGCGATACGGGCCTTGATGTACTTGACCTTGAATTCCTCCTGGCTCCGCCAGTAGTAGAGGTCTTCATTCAGACCGTAGGTCCGAATATCCATGTAGTAGATATAGACGTGGCAATCTGGCAGTTCCTCACGGATTTCCATGGCCAAATTTGACGAGACCGTGCAGCAGATCTTGGAGCACCATTCGCGCCCGATCTGACGGTCGCGCGATCCGACGCAGAGCAGGATCGCGACCCGTTTCGGTTTCCGGCCGTCGGAAGGGCAACGCACCCCCTGGCCGGACGAGATCATTTGCTCGACCTGCGTCGTCGTCACCACGTCCTCGAATGTACCGAAACCCCATTCCGGCTTGTTGACGCTGTCGAAATGGGTGAAGCCGGTACACAGGATCACCGCCGCCGCATCGATGGCCTCGCCGTTCGAAAGCTTGGCCGAAAAGCTGCCCGGCGCGCCCGAGAATCCCTGAACCGTGGCGCTGGTCACGGACCGGACGGCGCCGTCGCCCTTAACGCGATCGACCATGCCGCCGATGGCGTCCTTGGCCCACATGCCGCTCGGCACCAGCTTGGCGTAGCCCGATAGGATCGGTGTGCCGCCAAGACGGTCGGCCTTGTCGACGAGAACGACCTGTTGGCCGACCGAGGCTAGCGCGTGGCTGGCCGACAAACCGGCCGGGCCGGCGCCGAGCACGAGTATGGGTTTAGGCATGCAAATTCCCCTGTTATCGCAAACGAAGTATAGGCGGCCTCAGTTCCGGATTCGCTCGAAGCCGGGCCCGGAAGTCAAGCGGCGGCGCGGGTCATAAAGGTTGTCACCTCTGCCGTCGGCGACGTCCTTGAGATAGTCCTCGAATTCCGCCTTCGACTTTTCCCAATCGATACCCATCTTGGCGAGCAGCGTTTCAACCGGCGATGCGTGCCAGTGCAACTGCGCGATCTTGTAGGGATGCGCGCCGCAGGCCAGGGCCGCGAACTGGCAGTCGGCGACGATCGCCAACGCCACGTCGGAACCCGTGGACGCTTTACTGATCCACTGGTTTTTATCCAGCGTCGTGATGCAGCCGGTATCGTGCCCGATCATCACGTCGGCATTCGCTTCCTCGACCGCGACCCTGATCTTGCGGTCGATCGAGAACGAGCGGGTGAATTCACGTTCCGAGATGATGTGGCGGAAACCGAAGCCGCAGCAATCGTACCAAGTCGAGTAGTCGATGACCTGGGTGCCGAGCTCCTGCATGATACCGGTTGAAACCGCGACTCGGTTGCCCTCAAGGATGCTGTCGTCGTAGATCGCGTCCTCGGGGACCATCTTATAGACGTGGCAGGCCGGGTGAATGGTGGCGCGGAGGTGCCCGACATCAATGGTCTGACGCTCGCGGATGCGAGAGCGCATGACGTGCAGCCATTCCGAATAATGCACGACTTCCTCGGGGATCAGCAACTTGCCGTCGACGAGGCGGCCGAGTTTGCCCAGGATCTTGGTGACCCGCTCACGGAGTTCCGCCGACTGCAGCAGGAACATCCGGATTTCCTTGTAGTTGCCGAACGACGTGCCGCAATGGACCAGCGGATAGTAATGACCGTCTTCCAGGCCCTCGGCGCGGGCCGCGACGTAGGCTTGATGGAAATTTCTGAGGAACACGGCGGCCAGGCTCTCGACGTTGCCGATGCCGGATCCATGGTAGTTCCAGGCCGTGCACGAGGTCTGATCGGTCTCGTCCAGATATTCGGTGCCGAGCTCGTTCATCAACCACAACAGCGACGTCGGATAGCCGGGATGTTGCCGCACTGACCGCACGACTTGTGATGCCAGAGCCGGGTCGTCGGGATTTTCTTGTCCCAGCCAAACAGCGTCTTGACGGTGACCGGCTGGTACTCGTCACGAATCCGATGCACGACGATCTGGCCGTCCTTCTCCAAATCCCACATCAGATCGCGAACGTCTTTGACGCGATCCTTGTTGGTCAGCATCGAACGCTTGTCGATTTTGGCCTCGACCCACTGGGTCGCCGCCTGCGCCTCGGCCGGAGCCAGCTTGGCGTCGCGCCATTCGTTGCCGTGGCCGGTGAAACGGGTGCCATCGTTGCTGCTGTTCATCTCGTGTCTCCTGTTGCCGGGCGCCGCCGTGCAGCGCCGATCTGGCTCACTCGTCGTCTTGGTCTTTCTGGTCTTCCAGCCAATCGTCGTAATCGTCGCGCTTTTCGTCCATGATATCCGTGATCACGTCGAACAGGTTCTCGTCGATGGTTTCCAATTGGCCGAGAACGCCGGTCATTTCCCATATGGTGTATAGCTCGACAGAGGTCTTGAGGTTCACTTCCCAGGCCGTTTCGATGGTGTTCAGCGTCGGCATCGGGATCGCCGCGCGTAGCAACTTCAACGGCGCGTCGACCTTTGAGATATTCGGGCCCCAATCGCGGAAATGATCCGGTGTGATCATGTTCGGCGCCAACTGATTGCCGGTCGAAATCAGCTTCAGCATGACGCGGCTGAACGGGCGCAGCACGTCCTTGGCCGATTGCATGCCGTGTTTGATGGCGACCTCGCGCATGATCATGATCAGGCCGCCCGGCGAATTGCCGAACGGGCAGCGCGCGGCGCAGGTATAGCACTGGGCGCAGGACCAGATTTTTTCCTGCATGGCGTCGTAGACGCCTTCCAGATTTTCGGTCCAAAGCAATTGGACGATCTCGCGCGGGCTGAAATCGTAATAATGCGCGGCGGGGCAGGTGGCGGTGCAGATGCCGCAATTCAGGCAGCCGTTCAGTTCGTGATCGAACCGAAGGTCCTTCTGAATGTCGCCGAAGATTTCTTCCAAATCCTCGCGCGGCATGACCGGCGCGTCCGATACCGGATCGCCGATGAATTCCTGAATGCGGGTCGTTGTGCCGTGCATGGCGAAGAACTCCGTCGCCGGCTCAGTAGGTGAGGCCCCGGGTGTCGTCGTCTTCCATTAATTGTTCGATGATGTGCGCGCCGCCGACGATGCCCGAGCACTCGGGGATCAGGTCAGCTTCGGTCATGTCGAACAGGTCGAGATTGGGCGAGCAGCAATAGAATTTCACGCCCGCCTCGTGCGCATCCTTGATGAAGTCGTAGACGGTCTTGGGCGAGCCGGGCTTGACCACCAGCTTTTCCGCGACGCCCTTTTTCATCAGCTTGCCCGAGGTGGCGGTGCAGACGACTTCGACCTCGTAATCCATGGCGGCGGCGACGGTGGCCTGGAAAAACGGCGCGCCCAATTCCTCCCCATTCTTCGGGTCGGTGTTGACCATGACGATGACCAGCTTCGATGCCATATACCCTCCCGCCGCGGGCGATTGCGCCCGTCCGTTTATTCAGCCGAGGTATATTATATTAGTCAAATCTAATTTTCAAAGACTTTTATGGCTTAATGGGTCCTGCCTATTTCCGCATCCAGCCGGTGATTTGCACCAGCCCGGTCATGATCGGTACCAGGGCATCCTCGATCGCGCGCTGGCGGGAGTGCAATTTATCGAATCCTTCCAATAGATTAAGAACGACATCGCCGAATTCCATGGCTAGGTCCTCGACCATGGCGACCTTGATGCCCGGATGGCCGACGAAACCGAACGCATTGGCGCCGACCTGAAAAAGCGCCGGGCAGCCGTCCTCGTCGACCGCAAGCACGCGGGCCGCAGGC
>JAQBZY010000021.1 GCA_027620395.1 Pseudomonadota bacterium | reverse complement strand
CACCGCCAGCCCGAAAGCCTTCAAAATCGTCATTGGAGCACGCCTCCCAACGCCAAATTGCATCTTGGAAAGCATGCCCCCGACGCCTTTGCCGATCAGTGATTTTCCGCACAGGAGGACTGATTTTCGGTACATTCGGCCTCAATCGCCGCGAACCTCTTCGACCATTTTGCGAAGCAGCGCCAAGTCCTTGATCAGAAGAACATCCTTTTTCCGCTCGACGATGTTTTGGCGGGCCAGGTCACTGAGCACACGGGCCACGGTCTCACGGGTGGTGCTGACCCGGCTGGCGATATCGCCGTGCACGGGGATCGGGCGGATTTCGGCCTGATTTTCTCCGACCAACCCGGCGTGTGCTTGCCGCAGCAGGTCGGCTTGAACCCTGTTGTTGGCGGCGAGGGTGCTGAGGTCCATGATTCTGTCGGTGGAGGTTCGGACAATTGCCGCCAGGGACCGCAGCAGACGATAGGAAATCTCTGCCCGCTCTCTCAAAATATTCAAAAATCTTTCCTGCGGCAGCGCCGCAACCAGGCACTGCTCGAGCGCCATCACGCTGGCCGATCTGGGTTCGTTGTCGAGCGCCGAAAGCTCGCCGAAATGCGCCCCTGGCTCCAAGTCTTCCAAAGTGATTTCCTTGCCCGACAGCGAGTAGTTGACGACCCGGACCCGGCCTTCGACGACGAAGAAAATGTCGCTCGACTTGCTTTGCCGATCGATGATCTGTTCATGATCGGAAAAACGCCGCCAAACGCAGGCCTGCTCGATCCCCCGCAATTCCGCCGCCGGCAAGTCGGCCAAAAGGCGGATGTCGTCCAAACTGGATTTATCCGGATTTTTCAATTTTTCCCCGAGCACCCGTTTATCGGCCCTAGCGCCGATTTTCGCCTCATTTTGATCAAATTATAGCGCAAATTCAAAACATTGCGATACATAACCTTTACTTGACGTTCGAGTGGACCGCCGATCCGTTCAGCCGGCTTGCGGCTGGATTCCCGGGCGTTTAGTCTGCCGAAAGCTGCAAAGGATACTCGCCGCATGGCCGACAACGCCGTTTCAGCCGTCCGACAAGAACGCCAGCCCCGCATCGCCGCCGTGATTCCGTGTTATCGCGAACGGAACCATATCCTCGACGTCATCACCGCCATCGGCCCGGAAGTGGGCCGGATTTATGTCGTCGATGACGCCTGTCCGGACGCGACCGGCAAGTTCGTCCAGGAACAGGCGTCGGACCCCAGGCTCAAGGTTCTCTTCCATGCCGTCAATCAAGGCGTCGGCGGCGCCACCATCACCGGCTACCGGGAAGCACTGGCCGACGGTTTCGACATCGCGGTCAAGATCGACGGCGACGGACAAATGGACGGCGCGCTGATACCCGCCTTGTGCCGTCCGATCCTCGACAACGAGGCCGATTACAGCAAGGGCAACCGCCTGCACCGCTATCAGGCGGCGCGCGGCCTGCCGGCCATGCGGCTGTTCGGCAACATGGCGCTGACGTTGTTTTCGAAAGTATCCAGCGGCTATTGGACGATCATGGATCCGACCAACGGTTTTACCGCCGTCCACGCCGCCGTGCTTCGCGAATTACCGCTCGACGATATCGCCAAGGGATTCTTTTTCGAATCCGATGTGTTGTTTCGCCTCGGCGGCCTGGAAGCGGTGGTTTGTGACGTTCCGATGCAGGCGCGTTATGGCACCGAACAGAGCCACCTGAGTGTCCGGCGGATCTTCTGGGAGTTTCTTGGCGGCCATGCCCAAAATGCATTCCGACGCATCGTCGATACCTATTTCGTGCGCGACGTCGGCATCGCGTCGCTGGAACTTCTGGCCGGATCGGCGTTGGCATTTTTCGGCTTCGCCTTCGGCGCCGGCGCCTGGTATCTGAGCGAAGCGAGCGGTATTCCGGCGACTGCGGGAACCGTGTTCCTGGCAGCGTTGCCGATCATTCTGGGCATGCAGCTCCTGTTGGCGTTCCTCGGCCACGACACCAGGCGGGTGCCGAGCCGGCCGATCCACCCAGGGTTGACGGCCAAGAGGCCGGCGCCGACACCCGCGGTTTGAGCCGATCCGACCGGCACCGCCGGTCAGGATCGGTACCTCAACCTCTGCGCCAGTTGACTCTCGGGATCGAAGGTGATTCCCTGGCCGCGACTTCCCATTTATCCGGAGGATTACGCATGCCGTCCCTCAAGCGCGCCCTCGCAGCGATGGCCGTGGTTTTGGCGTCGGCACACTTGGCTGCGGCCGGTGACGCGGTGATGAGCGCTGTCTCGTATCTTCCACTTCCGAATGACCGCATGATCGCCGTCGAAGCCTATGACAATTCCGAAGAAACGGTACAATTGCAAAAGTCGATCGAGGCGGCGCTCAAAAAAAGCGGTTACACGGTTTCTCAAAGCAGCCGGCTAGTCCTCAGTTTCGAACACCGCGACGCAGCCGGCGCGTGGACCGGCGGCGGCCCGAACCGGTTGATTGAACTACGCAACCGCCCGGATCACTCCGGCACCAAGTCGCCCGATGTCCGCCTTAACATTTATGACAGCAACCGCGGCGGCTTGATCAATCCGAAGCCGGATCCGGGCATTACCCAGGTCACGCCAAGCCGCTACCGCATCGACATATCGATCGACGACCGATCGGATGGCAAACGGTTCTGGCAGGCATGGTCGGAAACCAATATCGGAGCCTCGGACGACCCGGCCGCCCAACAAGCCATGGTCACCCCCCTGATCACCAGCATTGGCACCACCATCCGCGATAAACGATTTTCCGTGAATTGAGTCGCTCCGCCGGGTAGCCGGCCGCGGCTGCCGGGTTGCCGGAACTGGGCAAAAAAGCTAGGTAACTGTGTTGCCCGGGCGCTCGTGACCGGGGTTGCACGAATTGGACCAGGCATGATCCAACCGACCGACGCCGCTTTGCTGCCTGCCGGTCTTTCCGACAGCTTGCCGCCGGACGCTGCTTTCGAGGCGGAAATCCGGGAAAAGCTAGTCGCCAGTTTTGCCCTGCGCGGTTATGAGCGGGTCAATCCGCCGTTGGTCGAATTCGAAGAGGGGCTGCTTGCCGGAACCGGCGCGGCCATGACCGGGCAGACCTTCCGGCTGATGGACCCGGTTTCGCAGCGGATGATGGGGCTGCGCGCCGACATGACCCCGCAAGTCGCCCGCATCGCCTCGACCCGCCTTGCCCACGCCCCCAGGCCGCTCAGATTATGTTATGCTGGCGAGGTTTTGCGGGTCCGCGGTTCACAATTGCGCCCCGAACGTCAATTCGCCCAGGCCGGTTGCGAATTAATCGGCGGGGCCGCCGCCGATGCCGATGCCGAAGCGGTTGCCTTGGCGGTCGACGCGCTTTTTGATATCGGCATTTCCGATGTCGCCGTCGATATCGGCATGCCGACCCTGGTGCCGGCGGTAATGACCGATCTTGGGATTTCAGGTGACGCCGCGCAGGCGTTCCGGGCCGCGCTCGACCGCAAGGACGCCGCCGAAGTGAAATCGCTCTCCAAGGAGCTGGGAACCGACGCCAAAGGGCTTTTGGCCGCGTTGCTAGCCGCCAGCGGCGATGCCCGCTCGCAGATACCGTCGATCGGCAAGTTACCGCTCGGCAAGTTGGCCGCGCTCGAACGAGAAAAGCTGTTGCAGGTCGTCGCCCGTGTCGGCCAGCAAAAGCCGGACTTGCCGTTGACCGTCGATGCCGTCGAGAATCGCGGCTTCGAGTACCACACCGGCGCCACGTTCACGATCTTCGCGCCAGGCGTCCGTGGCGAACTTGGGTCGGGGGGCCGATATCAGGCCGGGCGCAACGAGGCGAGCGACGGCGAACCAGCGACCGGGTTCACGCTATTTTTGGACAGCATCCTTCGCGCCATGCCGCCGCCGGCCTCCAAGCCAAAGCTTTATGCGCCACAAGGAACCGGCTCGGAATTGTTGGCCAGGCTTCGCGCTGACGGATTTCGCACCTTGAGCGCCCTTGGCGCCGATGCCGCTGATATCAAGGCGGAAGCTCGGCGCCTCGGATGCGACCACATCCTCGTCGACGGCACCCCCGTGCCGCTCGGCAAACATTGACAGCAATCGGATCAATCGGAGAGTAACGGCATGGCCAACGTCGTCGTCATCGGCTCACAGTGGGGAGACGAAGGTAAGGGAAAGATCGTCGATTGGCTTTCCGAGCGGGCCGACGTGGTGGTCCGCTTTCAGGGCGGGCACAATGCCGGCCATACCCTCGTCATCGACGGAGTTACCTACAAACTGAGCCTGTTGCCGTCCGGCATCGTCCGGCCCGGCAAGATATCGGTGATCGGCAACGGCGTCGTGCTTGATCCCTGGGCCTTGCTCGCGGAAATTCACAAGATCAAGGACTTGGGCGTCACGGTGACGCCGAAAAATCTCTATATCGCGGAGAACGCGGTTCTGATCCTGCCGCTACACAGAAATCTGGACCAGGCTCGCGAGCAGGCTGCCGGCAGCGCCAAGATCGGAACCACCGGCCGCGGCATCGGGCCGGCCTACGAGGACAAGGTCGCGCGGCGTGCGATCCGCGTCGCCGACTTGACTGACGTGGAAACACTGCCGAAAAAAATCGACGCCTTGCTATTCCATCACAATGCGCTGTTGCGGGGCCTCGGCATGGCGGAGCTCGACGGCGCCGAGCTTCTTGCCGTTCTGCGCGAGGTCGCCCCGAAAATCTTGCCGTTCGCGCGCACCGTGTGGCAGGAACTCGACCAATTCCGGCGTCGAGGTCAGCGGATATTGTTCGAGGGCGCGCAAGGCACCATGCTCGACATTGATCATGGCACCTATCCGTACGTGACGTCGTCCAATACCGTCGCTGGCCAGGCGGCGATCGGCTCGGGCCAAGGTCCCGGCGCCATCGGCTACGTTCTCGGTATCACCAAGGCCTATACGACCCGCGTCGGCAGCGGCCCGTTCCCAACCGAACTCACAGACGAGATCGGCCGCACGCTTGGTGACAAAGGCAAGGAATTCGGAGTCGTCACCGGCCGGCCTAGGCGCTGCGGTTGGTTCGACGCCGCCCTGGTTCGCCAATCGGTCAAGGTCAACGGCATCAACGGCATTGCGCTGACCAAGCTCGATATCCTGGATGGCTTCAAGGAACTCAAGGTCTGCGTCGGCTATGAGATCGACGGCGAGAAAATCGGCTATCTCCCGGCCTCGACGCAGCGCCAGGCAAACGCGCGGCCAGTCTATGAGACCATGGAGGGCTGGTCGGAAAGCACCCAGGGCGCCCGGTCATGGGCCCACCTGCCGGCGACGGCCATTAAATACATCCGCCGGATCGAGGAGTTGATCGAGGCACCGGTGGCGCTATTGTCGACCAGCCCCGAGCGCGACGACACGATTCTCGTGCACGACCCGTTCAGCGACTGAACTTTCGGGCGTCATCGGTTCTCGGCAATTTCAGGCGGCATAGCGGGCGATCGCTTTTTGATCCCAATCCATGCCAATGCCTGGCCCCTTCGGCGTCACGCAGCCGTCCTGCAGCAAAGGCGGCTCGACCAACAGCGCCCGCGCCTTGTCGAGGTATTCCAGCCAGTGCGCCGTCGGCGTCACGGCAAGCAGATGCGCACTGACTTCGAGTAATGCATGGCTCGACATCGGAACCGACGCCGCCGAGGCCATGCCGGCGGCTTCCAGCCAGCCGCTGACACCGCCGATGCGGCTGACATCAGGCATCGCCAGATCGCAGGCATCAAGCGCCAGCGCCGTCGCCATGCCGGCTGGGAACCACCAATTTTCGCCGGTCTGCACTGGGATCGGACTTTTCTCGCGGACCCGGGCGTGGCCGGTAAGATCGTCGGCGGCGACGGGCTCCTCGATCCAGTCGATGTCGAATTCGAATAGCCGTTCGGCGCGGCGAACCGCCTCGACCGGATTGAGAGACTGATTATAGTCGATCATCAATCGAACCTCGGGTCCGAGAATTTCCCGGACCCCGCCAACCATCCCGACATCGTCGGCGAGGCTGCCGCCACCAACCTTGATCTTGATCGCCCGGAAACCGGCGATGACGGATTTTTCCAATGCCTTGCGGTCGCGTTTCGGATCGACCAGCCCGAAACTGTCGTAGGCTGGAAGCGGTTTTGCCGTGCCGCCGAGCAATTCACAGAGCGCCATGCCCCGGGCCCGGGCCAGGACATCCCAAAGCGCCATGTCGAGACCGGACATCGCCATGCCGGCGAGACCTTGACGACCCAGGAGCTTGAGCGCGATGTCGAGTTCGCGCATCCGCTCGACGGGGACCACGGCCTTACCGGCAATGATCCCGGCCAACGCCTGCAACATCTCGACCAACGGCCGGACCGCCAGCGGTTTGTAGGCGAAGACATAGGCCCGCCCGGTGACGCCTTCGGTGGTCGAAACATCGATCAATACCAAAGGGGCCGAGGGAATTTCGCCGACGGCAGTTCGGATCGGACGCGGCATCGGCACCACGACCGGGCGGATCCGAATGCTGTCAATTGTCAGATGGTCGGGCATGTTGATCTCCAGGATTGATTCCAGAGCAGTCTAGGACGGCGTGGCACTTTTCCATACTCACTAGTCGGTATACTTTGAATCATGTCCAGATCCGCCGAAAAGACCCGCGAAAAAATTCTCGATGCGGCGTACGAGCTGTTTTACCGGCACGGCTTTGCCCGCGTCGGTGTCGACGCCATTGCCCGGGCGGCGGGCGTCACTAAGCGGACGCTCTATTATCATTTCGACAGCAAAGACACTGTCGCCGGCGCCGTTCTGGCGCACCAACGCGAACATGCGTTGAAACGAATCGAAAGCTGGGCATTGGGTGGTGCCGACGATCCGGCGCAATTAATCGGCGCCATCTTCGATGCACTCGCCGAGTGGGCAGGGCAGCCAAGATGGCTCGGTTCGGGGTTCACCCGCATCGCCGTCGAACTCGCCGACATGCCGGGCCATCCGGCGCGGATCGCAGCCAAGGGGCACAAGGCCGAGATTGAGCGGATGTTGGCCGCCCGGCTGGCCGCCCTCGGCGCCGCCGATGCCGTCGAACTGGCACGCCATGTAACGATCTTGCTGGAAGGCGCGGTGACGCTGGTGCTGATCCACGGCGACCCGGTTTACATTGCCTCGGCCAGGAATGCCGCGTGCCGCCTGGCCGGCGCCGTTAACCACGATCCATGACCATCGCAATGTAAAGCTTGCACCAAAAACCGATCCGAGATTCAATTCCGGGTGGTTTCCCGCCGCGAGGATAGCGCCGGGCAATCGACGATGCCGTCACTGTTTCGGCGGCACGGTAACGCTTGACCAGGACGCGAAGAATGGCAGAAACGCCTGAAACCGAGGAGGTACCAGATTTCACCGCGCCGGAGCGCGGCGGAAGTGCGGTGCTGCACGACCGCTTTTTGGTCGACGGCGGCAAGCCGCTACCGGAGCTCGACTCTCCCAACGCGCAAGCATTCCATGCCGAAGACCGCCGGGATCTGACACGTAAACTTTTTGCCCTCGTCTGCACGCCGGGTTTGCCGGTGCGCGCCAATGCCATCAATGCAATGCGCGGCAGTCCAGGCCTCGGATTCCTGGCCTTGGTCGAGGCCGAGGCCGTCTTTTGGCCGATCCTCGATCAACGGACCATGATCGTCATCTACGAACGGCCACTTGGCGGCCGGGTTATCGATCAACTCCGCCGCGGCAACGCCAAGTTGACCGAGTACGATATCCCCCGCCGAGTCATTCAGCCGATCGTCGAGGGCTTGCGCGAAGTGCACACGTTGAAAATTTCGCACCGCGCCATCCGCCCGGACAACATTTTCTTTATGAATGAAGAACGTGACGACATCGTCCTCGGCGAATGCGTCACCGCCCCTCCGGGGTTCGATCAACCAGTCATGTACGAGCCGATCGAGCGAGCGTTGGCGATGCCGGCCGGACGCGGCGAAGGCGCGCTTGCCGATGACATGTACGCAATCGGCGTGACCTTCGCCGTCCTAACCCTCGGCCATAACCCGGTCGAGCGCGTGAAGCCCGAAGATCTTAACCAGCGCCGCGTCGATCACGGCAGTTATGCGGCCATCTGCGGCAATGCCCGTATCCCGCTGTCGCTCCTAGAGCCTCTCCGGGGCCTTCTCACCGATTCGACGTCGGATCGGTGGGGCATGCAAGAATTGGAATTGTGGCTGAGCGGTCGCAAACAAACCCCGCAGCAGAAAAAGCCCTCAAAAAAAGCCGACAATCCGCTTCGCTTTGGCGGCCGCGAACATACCAACGTCCGCACATTGGCGCACGCCTTCAACCGTAATATTCCTGAGGCGGCAAAGTTGCTGCGCGACGAAACATTCCTGGCATGGCTCAGGCGCACCGAGGACGAAAAGCTCGTCGACGCCCTGAAATCAATCATCGACAACGCGAATTTCCATAAGGATGATTGGCAAGGATCGGAGGAATACGTGGTCGCCCGGGCGTGTATCGCACTCGATCCTTACGGACCCATGCGGTACCGGGGATTTTCGATTGTGCCCGATGGCATCGGTCCGGTCTTGGCGTTGGAGTTGATCCGCAACGGCACAGCCCAAATTCCGATCGAAATGATTAACCGCGACCTTCATTTAATTTGGCTGCAAAATAAGCCACCTTACGGCGATGCCATCGACATCACCCGAAATTTTGCACAACTTAAGCACTGGCTGACCCAAGACCAACCGGCGATTGGTCTCGAGCGCGCCATTTATGAATTGAACCCGGGCCTGCCGTGTCAAAGCGAGCTCATCTTGGGGGATGGTGTTTTCGAAGTCGCCGATCTGCTGCCGGCTCTTGATCGCGCCGCCAACAACATCGACGGCAAGACCTGGCCCATGGATCCGCATATATCGGCCTTTATCGCATCCAGGTTCTTCGAAGACATCTCACCGCACCTCCGCGCCATCAGCTCCCGGCGCGAGGACACCTCTCTTGTCGGCGTCTTAAGTCTGTACGCCTTTTTGCAGTGGAAACTGCGGGCCGACCCGCTTTACGGCTTGGCAAGTTGGATCGGTGGCCTGCTTGGTCCGGCCATCAATAGCTATCACAACCGCGCGACGCGGCGGGAATTGGAGAGGGAAATACCGCGCCTGGTGCGCCGCGGCAGTCTGCCCGATTTGTTCGACATGATCGACAACGCCGAGAAGCGCCGCGAGGATCAGGACGGTTACGCCGAAGCTTTGGTCGAATATTCGGCGACGGCGGCGGAAATCCGGGAACTCGAAGGCGCCGGATCGGAGCTTGCCGAAAGCGCTCAGAGAACCGGCCAGAAAACGGCGGCGATGATTTCGGTTATGGCAACCATGATCGCGGTCTCGGTGATATTCCTGGTCAGGCTCTGGTAGGCGGACACGGACATGCGCAAGATCATTTGGAGTTTGATCATTATAGCGCTGATGGCGTTGACGGCATTGCCAACCGTCATGCTGATAGGTTTCGGGATGTTGCCCGGCATCGTCGCCTGGATCATCGACCGGACCGAGGAGAAATATGCCACCTTCTGTGTCGGTGGATTCAATTCCTGCGGTGTCTTTCCGTATCTGATCGATCTCTGGCGGCAAGATCATACGATCCGTCAGGCGTCCGGCATCCTGACCGATGTCTTTTCGCTCGCCGTCATGTACGGTGGCGCAAGTTTCGGCTGGGCGTTGTATATGACGCTGCCGCCGGTGATCAGTTCTTTCATCATGGTGATGGCCGAACGCCGGCTCACGGATCTCAGGGACGCGCAACGCAGAACCATCGAGGAATGGGGCGACGAAGTGATCGCCGATGCCGATTTCTCGGGCCATGAAGACCGCGACATCCGCGCCGCCGCCTGATTGCGCCGCCCAACGGACCCTTGACCGGCGCCGCCGAAAGCCTCAGAGTCCGCCTATATTTCCGCGGGGAGCCCCGGAGGGGGCTGAGATATCGCCAAGGAGCGCCGCTCCGACCGCGGTGACCAGTTGAACCTGATCCGGGTCACGCTGGCGTAGGGATCGGAATCGGTGCCGCAAGCGCCCCTCCCCTCCCCAAGCCTATCCGACCCTTGATGCGAGCGGAGGAACAACCGTCATGAACGAGATTCGCAAGCCGACCACTGGCGACGTCACCTTGGGTGCGCTGCCGGCGTCGGAGAAATTCTTTGTCGGGGGCGAGCGGTTGGGCGCGCACAAGGTGCCGATGCGGCGCATCTTCGTGCACGAAAGTGCGAAGGAAAAACCGCTGGTCGTCTATGACACCACCGGCGCCTACACCGACCCCGCCGCCCACATCGACATCGAAGCCGGCCTGCCGAGACTGCGTGGCGAGTGGATCATCGCCCGCGGCGATACCGAGGAATATCCCGCCCGGCCGGTTCAATTGCAGGACAACGGCGGCGCCACCGGTGAAAAGCTGGTGCCGGAATTTCCGTCGCTGCACCGGCCACGCCGCGCCATCGGCGGCAAGT
>JAQBZY010000020.1 GCA_027620395.1 Pseudomonadota bacterium | reverse complement strand
ATATGACGCCCCAGCCATGAACAACAAACGGCTTCCACCCGCCCCATGAGAACGCTGCTCCGCATTCTGATGACCATCGTCGGCTTGATCGTGCTGGCCGGCGTCGGCATCGGCGCCGGAACCGTATGGGGGCTTTATCATTTCGGCCGCGATCTTCCCGATTATCGTCAACTCGCCGACTATCAGCCGGCGGTGATGACCCGGGTCCACGCCGGGGATGGCCGTCTGCTCGCTGAGTTCGCCCAGGAAAAGCGCGCCTTCGTGCCGATCGAAGCAATGCCGAAGCGGATCAACGATGCGTTTCTGTCGGCCGAGGACAAGTCGTTCTACTCGCATCCGGGCATCGATTTTACCGGCATCGTCAGAGCCATCGTCGTCAACGCGCAGAATTTGGGCCGCAACCGCCGGCCGGTCGGGGCCTCGACCATCACCCAGCAGGTAGCCAAGAACTTTTTGCTCACCAATGAAGTTTCAGTGGCCCGTAAAATCAAGGAGGCGATTCTCGCGGTCCGCATCGAGCGCGCCTTTACCAAGGATCGGATCCTCGAGCTTTACCTGAACGAGATTTATCTCGGCTTCGGTTCCTACGGCGTCGCCGCCGCGGCGCTCAACTATTTCAATAAATCCATGGACGAACTCAGCATCGCCGAGGCGGCATTCCTGGCGGCCTTGCCGAAGGCGCCCAACAACTACAATCCAAGGACCAAGCTCGACGCCGCCAAGTCCCGGCGGAACTGGGTCATTGGCCGGATGCTCGACGATGGCCGGATCAGCGCCGAAGCTGCCAGGGACGCCATCGAATCGCCGCTGCTGACCGCCAGCCGCTCGGAAACCGAATTCGTTCAGGCCGACTATTTTACCGAGGAAGTTCGCCGGCAATTGGTCGAGAAATTCGGCGAAGCGCAGCTTTACAAGGGTGGCCTCTCGGTGCGCGCCACCCTCGATCCCAGGATGCAGATTGCGGCCCGCGATGCACTCAGGGATGGGCTCGAGACATACGACCGCCGGCACGGCTACCGTGGACCGGTCGCCAAGGCATCGGCCGGGCAGCGATTCGACACGCCGTTGGATTGGCGGACTTATCTGGCTTTGGTGCCGAAGCCGAAGGGGATTGGCCCGCAATGGTTAGCCGTGGTGCTGGGCATCGACGACGACGCGGGATTTGCCAGCGTCGGCATCGAGGACGGTAGCCGCGGCCAGATACCCTTGAGCGAACTGAAGTGGGCCCGTCAGCCGTTGGGCGAGATGAAACTTGGGCCGTCGGTCAAAAAGCCCTCCGATGTGCTCGCGGTCGGCAACGTCGTCATAGTCGATCCGGTGCCAGTGCGGGCGGCGAAACCGGGCGAGGCGCCGGCGACGGGGAGCGGACTGCAATTCCGCTTGAAGCAAATCCCTGCCGTCGAGGGGGCCATCGTCGCGATCGATCCGCACACCGGCCGGGTGCTGGCCATGTCCGGCGGGTACGCTTACGAAAAAAGCCAGTTCAACCGCGCGACGCAGGCTGCCCGCCAACCAGGCTCGGCGTTCAAGCCATTCGTCTATCTGGCGGCCTTGGATGCCGGCTACACGCCGTCGACGCGGATTCTCGATGCGCCGTTCGTCATCGATCAGGGACCGGGCCTGCCGAAATGGCGGCCGGCTAACTACACCAACAAATTCTACGGCGCCTCGACAATGCGCTTGGGAGTCGAGAAATCGCGCAATCTGATGACTGTCCGGCTGGCCCAGACCATCGGTATGGAGCGGGTCTCCGACTACGCCAGGCGCTTCGGTATCAACGACAATCTCCCGGAAACCCTGTCGATGGCCTTGGGCGCGGGCGAGACGACACTGATGCGGCTAACCACTGCCTACGCCATGCTGGTCAACGGCGGCAAGCGGATCACGCCGTCGCTGATCGACCGCATCCAGGACCGCCTTGGCCGCACCGTTTACCGCCACGATGCAAGGCCATGCCCGGAATGCCGGGCCGACGCTTGGCATGGGCAATGGGTGCCGCTGATCCCTGACGGCCGAGAACAGGTCACCGACCCGGGCAGCGCCTTCCAGATCGTCAATATATTGCGCGGTGTCGTCGAACGCGGCACCGGCGTCAGGGTTAGGGCGGTCGGCAAGCCGCTGGCCGGCAAGACCGGCACCAGCAACGAGGAACGCGACACCTGGTTCATCGGGTTCTCGCCGGATTTGGCGGTCGGAGTGTTCGTCGGCTTCGACGAACCGGTGCCGCTCGGCGATCATGAAACCGGTTCTTCGGTGGCGGCGCCGATTTTCCGCGACTTCATGAAGGACGTACTGGAAAACCAGCCGGCGATTCCGTTTCGCACACCGCCGGGTATCCGCCTGGTCCGGGTCGAGGCCGGGACCGGCCGCCCGGCCCGGCCCGGCGACAAGGACGTGATCCTGGAGGCCTTCAAGCCCGGCACCATGCCGACGGCGGACGGCGACGTCATCGAAGGCCAGACCTGGAGCGCGGGATCGGGCGAGACCGACCAGCGCGGCGCGCCGGCGACTGGCACCGGCGGTCTGTACTGATATTTCCCAGCCAATACGATCCAGGTCTTGAGCCGACCGCGCCGGCGCATTACAAGTCATCCGCGTTCACCGAAGCGGGGTAAAAATGCGCGCCGAGTTGAAGAATGTCGTTGAGGAAATCGAGCAGTCCATTGAACTGCTGAGGAGGCATCTTTGACTACGATCAGGCAAAGCCCCGTCTCGAAGAACTGAATGCGCTGACCGAAAGCGCCGATCTCTGGAATAATCCGACGAAGGCGCAGGCGCTGATGCGCGAGCGCAACGCTCTCGATTCCGCCCTCAAAGCGGTCGATCATTTGCAATCGGGCGTGCGTGACGCCGCCGATTTAATCGAGCTTGCCGAGGCCGAGGACGACGAAGCGGTCGTCAAGGAGGCGGAAGCGGCGTTGCTGGCGCTCAAGGAGACCGCCGGCAAGGCGGAATTGAAAAGCCTGTTGTCGGGCGAGGTCGATGGCAACGATTGCTATCTGCAAGTGCAGGCCGGCGCCGGCGGCACCGAGGCGCAGGACTGGGCCGAGATGCTGCTCCGGATGTATTCACGTTGGGCCGAACAGCATGGCTATAAGATCGAGTGGCTGGAAGAAAGCCCCGGCGAAGAGGCCGGCATCAAATCCGCGACATTGCAGATCAGTGGCGAAAACGCCTATGGCTGGCTTAAGACGGAATCCGGCGTGCATCGCCTCGTGAGAATATCGCCTTATGATTCATCGGCCCGTCGCCACACCAGTTTCGCGTCGGCGTGGGTGTCGCCGGTGATTGACGACGATATTGACGTCGAAATCGAGGACAAGGATCTTCGGATCGACACCTACCGCGCGTCAGGCGCCGGCGGGCAGCACGTCAACCGGACCGACAGCGCGGTCCGGATCACGCACTTGCCGACCAATATCGTCGTGCAATGTCAGAACGACCGATCGCAGCATAAAAACAAGGCGCAGGCGATGTCGATGCTGCGCGCCCGGCTGTACGAATTCGAATTGCAAAAGCGCGAAGCGGCGGCGCAGGCGTTGGAAGACACCAAGACGGATATTGGCTGGGGACACCAGATCCGCTCCTACGTCCTGCAACCCTATCAGATGGTCAAGGACTTGCGGACCGACGTTCAAACGTCGAATTCGGGCGCCGTGCTCGACGGCGACATCGACATGTTCCTGGAAGCGTCGCTGGCGGCGAAACTCAAGATCACCGTGGCCGCTTCGTCCTAACCCTCGGCGTTTGTTCAATCGCTTATTGTACGATGAACTGTTTGAATAGCACGGTATGCACTTTCGCCGGCCGGATGACGTTGTCGATGATCTGCACCAAATCGAAGCGGAGCCGCTCGGCGCCCTCTTTGCCGACGACGTTCTGGCGTTCCTGATCGCGGAGGTGCGTCAGAATGCCGTCCATGACCAGATCCTGAGTTTCTACCAATTTATTGAGATCGCCCGGAGACAACTGCACTTGAACGGTGGCCCGCAGAAATGGCGAATTGCAGGTGCCGACTTTCAGATCGACCTTGATTTCAGGTAACAGATGTAAAATCGGTTTGCCGATCCGCAAAATCGCCGACCTATTCGGCCGCTCCCACCCCATAAATTGATGGACAAGACCCATGTAGTAAGCGCCGCCACCTAAACCACCGGTGACCACCAACGCGGCGACGGCGACGATCATCAGCTTTTTCTTGCCGCCTTTCTTCTTGGGGGCGTCGCCGCCGCCTTCATCGTCGGGTTTGGCGTCCTTGGCAGGCTTGCCGGCCTTGCCGGATTTCGCTTTCTTTTCCGCCATGCTGAATTCCTCTCAAGGCATTCGTGATCGCCGCAACGTCGCCGCAGAGATTAACGTTCCCTACGGCATCGGGGAAGGGTCGGATGATTTCACCAGCGGCAGGAAATACTCGGGGGTGAGCCCGGCAGCCAAGCGCGCTTCTACATTGAAGGGTGGCTTTAAGCTCCCTTGCAAGCGAGATCTAACGATTTTATGGAACGCCTGATGAGGATTCAGTCCGCAGCGTTTAGCCAGATACTCGAACCATCGGACGCCGGCGGCAACATGCGGAACCTCCTCGGCGCCGATCCGAGCCAACAGCCGGGAGGTTTCGATATCGCCTTGCTGGCGGAGCTTGTCTGCCGCGACCGGGGCGGTGTCGAGGCCGCGCGCCTCGAGCACCATTGGCACCAGCGCCAGGCGGGCCATTAAATCGTCGGTGGTCTCAAGTGCGGCCTGCCACAGCCCGTCGTGAGCCGGCAAATCGCCATACGCGTGGCCAAGCTCGGTCAGGCGGGCGGCAAGCAATGCGAAATGTTCCGCTTCGTCCAACGCCGTCGCGACCCAATCGTCGAAGAACCGGCGGGGCATCGGTTCGTCATGGAAGCGGGCGACGATATCCCATGCCAAATCGATGGCGTTGAATTCGATATGCGCGATGGCGTGCACGAACGCAGCGCGTCCGGCGGCCGAGCCCTTGGACCGCTTCGGCATCCTGGCTGGCGCCAGCAGTTCCGGCCGCGCCGGTCTGGCCGGCCGGTCCGGCGGCTGTTCAACGCCGATCGCGGAAATTTCCCCTAGTTGCCAGCGCTGGGCATGCGTCCGGGTCAGGGCGAGTTTGCGGGCCGGCTCGGCGGCACTTAGAACCTCGAGCGCGGCGCCGCGTAGGGTTGGCTCGGCGCTCAAAGTGCCTTCAGGGCGGCAAGGACCTCGTCGGCGTGGCCCTTGACCTTCACTTTCGGCCAGACCTGGCGGACGATGCCTTTTTCGTCGATCAGGAACGTCGAACGCACAATGCCCATGAATTTCCGCCCGTACAGCGACTTCTCCTGCCAGACGCCGAACCGCTCGCAAAGATCGCCGCCCTCGTCCGACAACAATATGAACGGCAAACGGTACTTTTCCTTGAACTTATCGTGCCGGGCGGCGCTGTCCTTGGAGATGCCGACGATGACGGCGCCCGACTTGGCGAACTCCTTGGCCCGGTCCCGGAAATCCTCGGCCTCGGTGGTGCAGCCGGGCGTCATGTCCTTGGGATAGAAGTAAAGCACCGCCTTCTTTCTCTTGAGGTCCTTGAGCGAAAGCTTGCCGCCGCCGTCGGTGGGGTGCGAGAACGCCGGAACCTCGTCGCCGGATTTCAACATCATGCATGCCTCCCTTCGGGCTATCGCCGCCGGCCGGTTATCGGCGATCGGGCGGCGCGGTTCAAGGTCCGGACGGATCGCCGACTAGATCGACAAAGATACGGCGGATTTCGCGCTCGGTCTCGATCAAGCGCTGCTGCAATATCTCGAAACTGGGGGCGTCGGCGATGCGGAGCAAGTCTTCCTTGAGCGCGGCCGAGAAATCCTGGACCCGCTGCTCGTTGACATCGCTGCCGACGGTCAGCGACAGAAACGTCTGCACCGCCTGGAACATTGCGCGGGCACCGATCAATGCAGCGGCATCGTCGGATGACAGATGTTCGCCGGCGGCGGCCACTTCAAACACCTGATTGGCGGCGGCGCCGGCCAGGCCGGGCGTGCTCGCGGCGTGCGTCAGGACCAGGAATTGGCCGATGAAATCGATGTCGAGCTGACCGCCCGGAACGTGCTTCAAGGCGAACGGGCATTGGCTGCGGTGCTGCTTTTCGATTCGGCCGCGCATCTCCGCAACTTCGGTGGCGGTTTTCTCCCGGTTCCGCCGGCGCCTCAGAATATTGCCGATCGCCGCCTCGGCGTCGGTGCCGAATTCGGCGTCGGCGACCACGATGCGGGCCCGGGTCAGCGCCATGTGTTCCCAGGTCCACGCACTCTCATTCTGGTAGGTGACAAATCCATCAAACGGGGTCGCGATCGGGCCCTTGTTGCCGGTCGGACGCAACCGCATATCGATCTCGTAAAGCATCCCCTCGGCGGTCATGGCGGTCACGGCAGCGATCAGTCTTTGGCATAGCCGGCCAAAATACTGCGATGCCGGCAATGGCTTGGCGCCATCGGACGCGTCGGCCGAGGCTGGTAATCGGTAGAGAAATACCAGATCGAGATCGGATGTCGGCATTAGCTCGCGCGACCCGAGTTTGCCGAGTGCCAAGACCGCGAACTCGGCCCCGGCGACACGGCCATGGCGGAGCGCGAATTCGTCGAGAACGACCGGATAGAGAGTGCGGAGAACCGCGTCGGCGACATCGCTCAAATGTTCGGCGGCGCGGGCCGGAGCAAGAGGCCCTTGTAACAATTGGACGCCGATCTGAAACCGCCGGTCGCTGTTCCAGCGCCGGCTGGCGTCGAGTTTTTGCTCGAACGCCGGGGCGTCGTCCAGGTGGCGCTGGCAGTCCGCGAGCAAAACGTTGGCGTCGGGGATGGCGGCGTGGAAATCGGCACTGAGCACGCTTTCCAAGACCGATGGGCGGTTAGACAAGTGCTCGGCCAACCTCGGCGCCTCGCCCATGATCTCGGCCAAAAGATCGAGCAAATCCGGGTAGGCCTGAAACATCGAGAACAATTGCACACCGGCCGGCAGTCCCGAGACGAAGGTGTCGAATTTCAGGAACGTCGTGTCCGGGTCGGGTTGCCGGGCGTTGGCCGCCAGCAATGCCGGCGTCAACTCGGTCAGGATTTCCCGGGCTCGGGTGCTGCGCGTGGCGCGGATGCGGCCATGATGCCAACCGCGGATGATGCCGTCGACGGTCTTGGCGTTGGCAAACCCCATCTTGGTCAATGTCTTGAGTGTTCCGGGATCGGCCTCGACGCCGGTAAACGAAAGATTGCCGGCATCGGCGCCGCTGAGTTCGGGCGCATCTTCGAACAACGCCGCATAATGCCGCTGGACGGTCTCCAGATGGCCGGTGAGTGCCACCGAAAACGCGGCACCGTTGTCGTAACCCAAAAACTTGGCCAGCGCGTCGAACGATGCATCGTCATCGGGAAGGGTCTGAGTTTGTTCATCGGCGGTCATCTGCAGCCGGTGTTCGACCCGGCGCAGGAATCGGTAGGCCAAGGTCAGTTCCTCAGCCGTTGTGGACGCCACATGACCAAGCTCGACCAACGCTTGCAAGGCGTCGAGCGTGCGCCGCTGGCGTAAACGCGGTTCCCGGCCGCCCCAAATCAATTGCTGGGTCTGCGCGAAGAATTCGACCTCGCGGATGCCGCCACGGCCGATCTTGATGTTGTGACCCTTGGTCCGAACGACACCGCCGCCCCGGCGCGCGTGGATCTGCCGCTTGATCGAGTGAATATCCTGGATCGCCGCGAAGTCGAGATTCTTCCGCCACACGAACGGTTTTAAGAAGGTCAGAAAATTCATGCCGGCGGCGATATCGCCGCCGGCCGACCGGGCCTTGATCATGGCCGCGCGTTCCCAGTTTTGACCGACGCTTTCGTAATAGGTCTCGGCGGCAAGAACCGACACTGAAAGCGGCGTCGAGCCTGGATCAGGACGGAGCCGGAGATCGGTCCTGAAGACATACCCATCAGTGGTCCGTTCATCGAGGAGCCGGACCAGCGTCCGGGTCATCCGGACCGCGTGGCTCTGCAACTGGTCGGAATCGCTGGTCCGGATGCGCTCGGTGTCGTAGAGGCAGATCAAATCGATATCGCTTGAATAATTCAATTCGCCGGCCCCGAGCTTGCCCATGGCGAGGACGAAATATCCGCTCTCAAGCGATGGCGTTTCGGGGTGCGCCAATTCGAACGCGCCGCGACCGGCGGCACGCCGAATCACGAAATCGGCGGCGGCGGCAATGGCGGCATCGGCGAATTCCGACAATGTCCGGGTGACGTCCTCAAGAGACCAGATGTCGGCGATGTCGGCCAAGGCGACCGCCAAGGCCAGGCGCCGCTTGGCGATCCGCAACCGCCGTCCCAGCCCGGCTTCATCCTCGGCCGGCGTGGCGCGGCGTCGGATATCTTCGATCAAGGCGGTTGAAAACGGCCCCGGATTTTCCAAAATGATGCGGCGGAGAGCGTCGGGTTCGCCCAAGATGGTGCCGGTGAGATAGGGACTATTGCCGAAAACGGCGTCGAGAAGCGACCTGCCCTCGGGATCATTGATCAGGTTTTCCGCGAATTCGAGCAGTCCTTCAGCCTCGGTGGCGGCCTCGGCGGCGGCACAACTGGCAATCAAGCCGTCCCGGCCGCGTCGGGCGGCTTCCGGGTCGGCGGCCAGTGGAAGCCGCATTTTACTGGAATTTAATGCCGCGTTATACATACTTTGAGCCATACTTCGCCGGTTCCGGCAGAGTGTGGGATCGATCGAATGTGGTCAAGCGAAGCGGCGGACGGGCCTCGGGTGTTGATTAAGCACACGTTCAGAATGATTTTCCAGATGCTCGGCGGACTTGGCGCGGGTGTTATCATCATTGCGCTCTTGATCGCCTGGCAATTGCAGCGCGGTCCGGTGTCGCTCGATTTCCTGGCGCCCTATGTCGAGCGGGCCTTGAATCAGGGACATCGTGGCTTCCGGTTGGCGATCTCGGAAACCACGCTCACCTGGGCCGGCTGGGACCGCGCCATCGACATCCGCGTCAAGGGCGTGCGGGCGGTTGGCGATGGTGGTCAAGTGATCGCGCGGATCCCCGAGCTTTCGCTGTCGCTCAGCGGGCGGGCGATGCTGGGCGGCGTGCTGGCGCCAAGTTATATCGAATTTCTGGGGCCGGAACTCCGCGTCCGCCGGATGGCCGATGGCAGCTTGGACATCAACGTCGCCGGCGTCGAAAGCCGGGTCAATGGCGACGGCGTCACCGAGGGACTGTTGGGGTGGTTGATGCACCGCCCGGACCCCGGCTCGCCGATGAGTTATCTCGCTACCGTCAGAGTCTCCGGCGCCACCATGACCTTCGATGACCGGATGACCGGTAAGACATGGAGCGCGCCAGTCGGCTATCTTTCGCTCGATAGGGCACCGCATGGCCTGCTGGCCAAAGGATTGATCCGGATCGACGTCGACGGCCGAAGCGCCGACGTCTCTTTGCATGGATCGTATGCAGCCGACACGGAACGTCTGGATTTAACGGCCAGCTTCAAAGACATCTCGCCGGCCTCGTTTTCGGCCATCTATTACAAGCTTGGGCCCTTGGCGGCCCTCAATTTGCCTTTGAGCGGCACCGTCGTCGTCGGCGCCAAGCGCGACGGCAAGATCGAGACCATCGGCTTCAACGTCACCGGCGGCGGCGGCGATATCGAATTGCCGCCACCCTTCAAGCAACTCATGACAGTGAAATCGGTGGTACTTCGCGGTCTCGTCAATGGCGTCACCGACGCGACGACAATCGATGAGTTTACACTCGAACTCAAACCGGGCTCATCGCTGGTGGTGCCGGCGCCGATCAGCCACGCATTTCCGCTGGCAAAACTCACCGGGTCAGGCCGCTACATAGGAACTGAGGGAAAAATCGAAATTTCTAAAATGGTGGCTGACATCGAGGGACCGCGGGCCGTCGTCAGCGGAACCATCGACGGCATTGGTGGCAGCGATGGCGTGGTGCTGAACTTGAACGGCGAACTATCGAACGTTCCCGTCGACAATGTCGAACGGTATTGGCCGCAAGCGCTCGGGTCGGACGCCCATCGTTGGGCGACATCGAGGATCAAGGGCGGCACGATCAGGACGGCCAACGCCAAGTTCGACGTTCTGATCCGGCCAAATGGCGAAATCCTGTTTCGGGATGTCGACGGCACGATGACCGTCGACGGGGCAAGGGTCGAGTATCTTGCCGGCATGCCGGCCGTCGTCGATGCCGCCGCGTTGATTAATTTCGATGAGAAAACATTTGATATTGCCGTGTCACGGGGTCATAGCGGCGCCGTCAATATCGTCGGCGGGACTATCCATATATTCGGCCTGCACGAGGTCGATCAGTACGCCGACATCGATATCAGTTTCGAAGCGCCGTTCATGGACGCGCTCAAATATCTCGATAACAAGCCGCTCGGTTTTACCAAGGCCATGGGGCTTAAAAGCGACAAAATCAAAGGCAAAGCCAACATCGATTTGCATCTTCGGTTCTTGCTGGCCAAATACCTTAAGATGTCCGACGTCGAGGTCCAGGCCGGCGCGACACTTAAGCAGGTTGCGATCGATGATGTCGTGTTGGGGCGCGGCATTCAGGACGGCGATTTGAAACTTGCCGTCAACAAAACGCGCATGGATATCTCCGGCAACGTGAAGATGGGCGATATTCCGGTTCAACTGAGCTGGCAGCAGAATTTCCGCACCGATGCCGCTTTCCGGTCGCTTTACACCATGTCCGCAAAATTCGCCGATTTAGCCGCCGTTCGCGATATCGGTGTCGACATGGAGGCCCTGGTCGGAGACGCGGTGTCGGGCGGTCTCAACGCCA
>JAQBZY010000019.1 GCA_027620395.1 Pseudomonadota bacterium | reverse complement strand
AACGTCCTTCAACGCTTCTCTAATCGAATTGGAGATCGGCGCCGGTTTCCAGCCGTCGACTAAAATCTGGCCGTGGCTATCGACGATGCTGGCCAGCGCGTGCGCCAAAACGATCCCCGGATTGGAGAGCAGCCCGCCCAAGTTGCCGGAATGATGACCGCCGTCGCGGAACTCGAGCACCAGATCGAAGTTCAGGCAGCCCCGATTGCCGAGCGTCAAATTCGGCCGGTTGAGATTGACCCGGGGCCCATCCGAAGCGAAATAGGCGTCGGCGGAGAAGGCCGCCTTTTCGCGCGCAACCAGTTCCTTGAGACCCTTGGAGCCGTTCTCCTCGCCGGTCTCGACCATGAACTTGCAATTGAAGCCGAGTGAACCCCGGGTTTCGATGACCGCCTTGAGCGCACCCAGGTGCGTCGTGTGCTGGGCCTTGTTGTCAGAAGTGCCACGGCCGTAAATCCGCTCGCCATCGCGGGTCAATTTCCACGGCCCCTGCCCCTTGGTCCAGCGGTCTTCCTGACCACGGACGGTATCGCCGTGCCCGTAGCCCAAGATGGTCGGCAGGCTTTCGTGCTCAATCCGGGTCGCCAGCAATACCGGCCCCTGGCCCTGGAATGGATTGTCGTAGATCCGAACCTCGAATCCCATGTCGTCGAACGCCGGGCGGATATTTTCCTCGAGATACCGGTAAAGCTCGCTCAGTCGCTCCGGGTTCTGGCTTTCGGTCGGGATCGCGACCCGATCGGCCAACGTCGGAAAGAATCCGGTATCGGGATCATCGAACCAAGCGAGCCCGCGCTCGATGGCCGCACTGCGTCCGTTCATGCGATGGCCTTTTCTTTCCCGAGGTTGGCGTCGAACAAATGGCATTCGACGTGGCCACCTTCGACCGGGACCCGTTTCGGCGCCTGCACCGAGCAATGCGCCATGACTTGTGCGCAGCGTGGATGAAATGTGCAGCCGGACGGCGGATCGACCGGGTTCGGATAGGCGGCGCCCAAATGTGTGTCCGGAATGCCCAACGACGGATCGGGGGTCAGCACCGATTCCAAAAGCGCCATGGTGTAGGGGTGCTTGGGCGCCTTGAAAAGTTGATCGGTCTCGGCCAATTCGACGATGCGGCCGAGATACATTACCGCGACTCGGGTCGCCATGTGTTCGACCACCGCCAGATTGTGGCTGATGATGATGTAGGTGAGATTGAGCTCGCCGCGTAAATCCTGCAGCAAATTGAGGATTTGCGATTGCACCGAAACGTCCAGCGCCGACGTCGGCTCGTCGCAGATGACGACTTCGGGGCGGTTGATCAGGGCCCGGGCGATGGCGACGCGCTGGCGCTGGCCGCCCGACAACTGGTTCGGGAAATTGTTGTAAAGCCGGGGCGGCAGACCGACCAAGGCCATCATTTCCTCGGCACGCCTGCGCCATGTCGATGGGTCCTGGTCTTTCTGGACCACCAGCGGCAGCGTGATGATGGCGCCAACCGATTTCCGGGGATTGAGCGACGAATACGGATCTTGAAAGATCGGCTGCACCAGACCGGCCATCTCGAGACGCGGGATCGTCATCACCGGCCGGCCATCCAAGCGAATGTCACCGCCCGAGGGCGGCAGCAGGCCGAGCAGTAGCTTGGCCAGCGTCGTCTTGCCGCAGCCGGATTCACCGACGATGGCTAGAACCTCGCCGCGCCGGATGTCGAGGGTGACGCCGTTGACAGCGTGTAACGGCCGCTTGGCGCGAAACACGCCGGCGGAAATCATGAATGTCCGCATGACGTCGCTGGCGCTGACGATGATCTCGCTCATGCGGCCCCCAGCTTGGCGGCATTTTGCGCGCTCTGTTCGGGCGTGAGCAGACAGCGATAGGCATGTCCGACCTCGCTGGCGGGACGAAATCCGACGTCGGCGGCACTACAATCCGTCATGGCATGCTGGCAGCGGTCGGCGAAGCGGCAGCCACTGAGGTTACCGACCAGCGACGGCACGATCCCCGGGATTGAACCCAGATGCTTGCCGCGTTCGGTCTTGCCCGGGATCGGAATGCAATCCAGCAGGCCTTGCGTATAGGGATGCGTCGGCCGGCCGAACACTTGCGTCGCCGAGCCCTCCTCGACCACCTGGCCGGCATACATCACCGCAACCCGGTCGGCGACACGCGCAACGACGCCGAGATCGTGCGTGATCAGGATCAGGCCCATGTCGAATTCTTTTTGCAGCTCGGCCAAAAGCAGCAGGATTTGCGCCTGAATGGTGACGTCCAAGGCCGTCGTCGGCTCGTCGGCGATGATCAGGTCCGGGCCACACATCAGCGTCATGGCGATCATGACCCGCTGCCGGAGCCCGCCCGACAACTGATGCGGATATTGCGTCAACCGCGAGCGGGCGGCGGTGATGCCGACTTTTTCCAATAGAAACACGGCCCGGTCCCGGGCTTCGTCGACGCTGACCGGGCGGTGCCGGCGCATGGTCTCGATTAACTGATTGCCGATGGTGTAGGCCGGATTGAGACTGGTCATCGGTTCTTGGAAGATCATCCCCATCAGACTGCCGCGAATGTCCGACATCCGGCTTTCGGTGGCGTTGAGAATGTCCTCGCCGGCCAGCTCCAACAAGTCGGCAGTGCGAATCGCCTTCTTTGGCAGCAACCCCATGATGGCCAGCGAGGTCAACGACTTGCCGCACCCCGATTCGCCGACAATCGCCAGCGTCTCGCCCCGGTCGACATGGAAACTCAGACCCTGCACCGCGTGCAACATGCCGGACGGCAAGGGAATGTCGACGGTCAGGTTCCGGACATTGAGGATGTGGTTCTCCATTCCGGTCTCAGTTCCGGTTCTCAGGGGCGGTGACGTCGCGGACGCCGTCTCCCATCAGATTGATCGCCAGAATCAGGACGAACAAAGCGGCGCCGGGAATCCCGATCAGCCACGGATGGAAGAACATCAGCCCCTTGCCTTCCGAGATCATCAGGCCCCACGACGGCGCCGGTGGTTGCACGCCGAGGCCCAAAAACGACAACGCCGCCTCCAAAATGATCGCGTGCGCCATCTCAACGGTGGCGACGACGATCAGATTATTCATGATGTTGGGCATGATCTCGGAGAAGATGATCCGCATCTTGGAGCAGCCGATGGCTTGGGCGGCGGCGACATAGTCGAGATTACGGACTTGCAGGGTCGAGCTTCGGACGACAACGGCGAAGCGGTCCCAGATCAGAAGACCCAAGACCCAGATCACGATCCAGAGCGAATTGCCGACCAAGGAGACGACGGCCAGCGCCACCAAGACAACCGGCATCGAGAGTCGGGTGGTGATGATGAAATTGACCACCATGTCGACGCGGCCACCGAAATACCCGGCAAGCACGCCAAGCGTGGTGCCGATGACGCCCGAGATCAGCATCGCCGAGAACCCGATCAACAGCGAAATCTGCGAGCCATAGATGAGACGCGACAGATAATCGCGGCCCAAGCCATCGGTGCCGAGGGGATAGACCCAAGTCGCCTTGGCGCTCCCCGACCAGATCGGCGGAATGAGTTTCCTGGAAAGTTCCTGGTCGAGCGGATCGAACGGCGCAAGCATCGGCGCCAACAAGGCGATGGCGAAAATCACTAACAGACTGCCGATACCGATCATCAAGCCGTAATGGCCGAAGATGCGCTTGCGCATCAGAGATGCCGATGACGGTTCCAGGATTTCCGACGCCGTCGGCACGCCGGCCTTGCCAATCATCCCCATGCCGGCTCCTCCCTCGGCCATCTCAACCGACCCTGATCCGGGGATCGAGGAATGCGTTCAGGAGATCGGCCAGGAACGTCAGCACGATATAAAAGCAGGCCAGCACCAGGACGATGGCCTGCATCATCGGTAGATCGGCGCGCTGGATCGATTCCCAGGCCAACTGCCCCAAGCCGTTGATGGCGAAAATGGTCTCAATCACAATCGAGCCGCCGAGCATGAAGCCAAACTGCACGGCGGCCAGGCTGACCACAGGAATGACGGCATTTCTGAGCGCGTGCTTGAACAGCACCGCCACCGGCCGGAGCCCCTTGGCCCTGGCGGTCCGGATATAGTCGGATGACAGCACGTCCAGCATTCCGGCCCGGGTCAGGCGCATCACCGCCGGCGTCACGTAATAGCCGAGCGCCACAGACGGCATCACGAAATTTAGCCATGACGCACTGCCGGTGATCGGCAACATCCCCCAGACGATACCGAACCAATAAATCATGATCAGCGCGAACCAGAACGACGGTAGCGCTTGGCCAATGACGGCAAGCGTCAAGGCGATCCGGTCGATCAGCGTATTCGGTCGCATCGCCGCCAGAACGCCCAACGGAATCGCCAGCAACAGTGCGAATGAAAGTGCGGCGGCGCCCAGCGTCATGGTCACCGGCAGACGGGTAAAAATAACCGAAGCGACATCGGTCTTCAGATAGTGCGAGTGTCCGAAATCGCCAACAAGCGCGTTGCCGAGCCAGTTGATGTATTGAATGACGATCGGCTTGTCGTAGCCGTAGACGCGGCGAATGTTTTCGATGTCCTGCTGCGTCGCTGACTCGCCGGCCAACGCCATCGCCGGATCACCGGAGAGATAAATCATCGAAAACGTCAGAAGCGAAACCGTGATCGCGACCAGGATCGCGACGGCCAACCGCTTAACCGCAAAGATAAGCATTTCTCGCCACCCCGGCGCCGGATAAAAGGCGGAACCGGCGGGCCATTTCTGACCCGCCGGCGCCGTTCATGTCACTTCCACTTAGCGGCGTAGAAACGCGGTATCTCGTCTGACGTCGCCTTGAAGTTGAGGTCCTTGTCGTACGCGTAGTACTTGGCGTAGGAGAACATCGGCAACCAGTAGAGTTCGCCCGAAATCGTCGACAGCGCCTGCTTGTACAGCTCGTTGCGCTTCGGCGTGTCGATGGTGGCGCCGGCGATCTTCAGAGTTTCGACGACTGTCGGATCCTTCGCCGGATCGTCATGGCCGCCGCTGAAGAAATGGCCGGTCGAAGCCGACACGTCCGGGATCGAGTTCGAGCCCCAGGTCATATGGTTTATCGGAGTGGTCCCCTTCCAAACCAGATCGCGAAGTGCGCGGTACTGCATGAACTTGAGGTTGGCCTTGATCCCGACCTTGGCCAGATCACCAATCACCGCTTCGGTGTACTCGCGCTCGCGGTAGGCGTATAGATCGAACGAGAAACCGTTCGGATGACCGGCTTCCGCGAGGAGCTTCTTGGCCAGCTTCGGATCGTATTTCCATTTCGGCACGTTCTGCGTGCAGCCGTCCTGGTCCGGATGGCAGGCCGAATTAATCACCACCGACGCCGAGCCGACTAGGTTCTTGACGATGGAGGCGCGGTTGATGGCGTGTGCCACGGCCATGCGGACTTTCTTGTCCATGAAGTACTTGGTGCCGGAGGTTCCATTCACGTCGAACGCCAAATAGCTGAACCGCATGGTCTTGGCGTTTTCGACGGTGACTTTGGGAGCCTTGGAAAGCTGCTCGGCCTGTTCCTTCGGCACGTCCCAGATCCAGTCGACGCCGCCGGTCAGCAACTCCGCCATCTGTGTGTTCTTATCTTTGAGGGTGCGGAAGGTGAGCTTTCCGATCGCTGGCTGCCCCTTTGGGCCATCCTTCATGTACGTACCATTCTTCACCATCTCGACCCGTTCGCCAGGGACGATGTTGGTCACCTTGTAGGGGCCGGTGCCGTTTGGCTTGACGACGCCGTAGTCCTTCTTGCCGTCAGCCTTCATCGGCGCGCCATCGTAATGCTTGTCCGGCATGATGAAGATGGCCTGCGCGAAATAAGCGAGCGCGGCGGGAAACGGTTGCTTCAGCTTGATCCGGACGCTGTTTGGGCCGGTTTTCTCGGCCGATTCCAAAAATTTGACGTTGGCCTGGGTCAACACGCCGTTTTCCGGCTTGGAGACGAAATTGATCGTGTAGACCACGTCTTCCGGACCGAATTTTTTACCATTGTGAAACACCACGTCGTCCCGGAGCCCAAAATCGATGGTGGTGTTGTCGGCCCACTTGTAGGAGGTGGCCAACAGACCCTTGTATTCGCCGGTCTTGAGATCGCGGAACAGCAGGCCGTCCCAAACCTGATTGCCGATGATCACCAATTCGCGGGTGTTGTTATAGAAAGGGTCGATGACGGCATTTTCCCTGTCCGTCGACCAGACCAAAGTATCATTGGCCTTACCGGCAAACGCCGCCGGCAATGCCGACAGCGACACGGCGGCCGCCAAAATCGTCACGGTTACAAATTTGCGGATCATGATGATCGCACCTCCCTTTTTTGGTTGATTGTCGTTACGCCCATCCCTTGCTGGCCTATTTTCTGGCCATTGATTGACCGTATGATTAGACGTTTCCGCCCGAGAGTCCACAGCCGTTCCCCAATTTCGCCCGGCGGCGTTCCCGTGCCATCCGAGCCGGCCCCCAGCATACTCCGGGCGCTTGTCTTATCTATCTGAACACCCTAGCGTATTTCACACCATACTGTAAGGGGCGCGCGGCCCACACGTCAAGCCGCCGGGGTGGGGAGCAGGAATAAAATGGGGTTCCGCGTACTGACTGGTCTATTCGGGCACGAGAGCAATGCGTTCTCGAAGTTGCCGACGGCATTGACCAATTTCGAGGACTACTTGCTCGCCTTTGGCGACGATGTCCCGGCCAAGATCAAAGGCGCCAGAATCGAACCGACCGGCGTCGAGGAAGCCGCCGCCGCGCTTGATTGGAATTTGGTCCGAACCGTCGTCGCCTGGGCGACGCCTTCTGGACCCGTCGCCGACGACGCCTGGGCGGCATGCAGCGGCGCCATCTTGAACGCCGCCGAGACCGAAGGCCCGTTCAACGGCATTCTGTTGAACCTGCACGGCGCCATGGCGCAACGGCGGTTCCCGGACGCCGAGGGCGAGTTGCTGTCTGAACTTCGCGCCATAGTCGGCCCGGACGTGCCACTGGCCATCACGCTCGATCTGCACGCCAACGTCACCGACCGGATGACTGAAATGGCCGACATCGTCGTCGCCTATCGAACTTACCCACATATCGATCAAGTCGACACATCTTGGCGGGCGGCCAAAATTCTCGACCGGGCGATGCGCGGCGAGATCAAGCCCAAGGCCGTCACCGCCAGGCGCGCCATGATCGAGGGTTTGGACGATGGCCGGACCACGGTCGAAAATCCGATGCTGGAACTTCTGCGCCAGGCCGGCGCGATCGAGAAAACCGAACCCGGCGTACTGGCGATCAGCGTCCATGCCGGCTTCACGCCGGCCGATCTCGATCAAGCCGGGCCCAGCGTGACCGTCACCGGCGATGGCCGGGATTCCCGCTTTTCCGCCATCGCCGAAACCTTCATGGATTACGCTTGGCAAACCCGGCATTTCGATTCCAACACCTACCTCGGCGTCGCCGAGACGGTCGCGGAAACCCGACGTCTGATTGCCGGCCCGGGCCGCCAGGGACCGGTGGTGATTGCCGACTTTTCCGACAATCCGGGATCCGGCGCCTACGGCGACTCGACCTTCCTATTGCAAGGCCTGATCGACGCCGGGTTCACGAACGCGGCGTTCGGCACCATCTGCGACAGTGACGCGGCGGCGGCGCTGATCGAAGCAGGCGAAGGAGCCGACGTCACGGTGCCGCTGGGCGGCAAAATCGACCCCGCGTACGGTCCACCGCTGACGTTGACCGGCACCGTCGAGCGGATCACCGATGGTGTCTACGTGGCGCTTGGGCCACGCTGGAAGGGCGTCACGCACCGGCTCGGCCCGACTGCTGTCTTTCGCATCGGCGGCATCAGCATCGTCGTCGCGTCGAACCGGGTGCAGTTGACCGAGATCGAAGCCTTCACCCACGCCGGCATCGATCCCCGCACGCTCGATGTCGTCGCCGTCAAGTCGATGCAGCATTTCCGCGCCGCCTATCAACCGATCGCCGGTGCGATCGTGATTTGCGATTCCGGCGCGCTGTCTGGGAAAGACATCTCGAAGCTTCCCTACACGCGGCTCAGAAGGCCAATTTTTCCGCTCGATCTCGACTGAACAAGATGGCCCACGGTCCCGCGCCGACAACGATACCCGCCCCAATCAACCGGCCGATCGAGGGCGCGCTCTGGATGTTGGTTTCGTGTGCGTTGTTGTCGTCGCTGGGCGCGCTCGGCCGCTATGTTTCGAACCTCGGCGTTGAGCCGATGCAGATCGTTTTCTGCCGCATCGTGTTTGCTTTTCTTTGTCTCGCACCATGGTTCCTGAGCCGCGGCGTCGGCCGGCTCGGCACCTCGCAGATCAAGCTCTACTTCATCCGGTGCATATCCAGCATGTGCGCCATGACGACCTGGTTTTACGCCGTGTCACTGATTCCAATCGGCGAGGTCACCGCCTTGAGCTTCCTGGCGCCGCTGTTCACCACCATCGGCGCGGCTTTGGTGCTTGGCGAAATCATCCGCGCCCGGCGATGGATGGCAACCCTGATCGGGTTCATCGGCGCACTCATCATTGTCCGGCCCGGCATGACGGAAATGGGGCTCGGCAATTGGTTCGCGCTAGCATCGGCGGTCTTCATGGGGATTTCCTCGCTGCTTATTAAGCACCTGACTCGCGGCGACGATCCGACGACCATCGTCTTTTTTTCCCACCTGCTGATGATCCCGATGGCGGCGGTGCCGGCGTATTTTGTTTGGCAATGGCCGGCGTCCGACGTCTGGCCGTTTCTTCTGGCGACGGGACCGATCGCGGTCGCCGGGCATTGGACGTTGACCAAGGCGTTCTCGGTAACCGACGCCTCGATCGTCGCCGCGGTCGATTTTTTCCGGCTGCCGAGCGCGGTATTCATTGGCTGGATTGCGTTCGGAGAAATTTCGGATATGTGGACCTGGGTCGGCGCGGCCATCATCTTTGCGTCGGCATTTTACATCGTGCGCCGGGAAGCCATGTTGCGGGCAAGCTGATCAGGCGGCTGCCTTCGCCTGCTTCCGCTTCTGCGATTCCCGGAAAGTGATGTAAACCGTCGAGGCGAAAATCACCGTGCCGCCGACCCAAGTCCAGAAATCAGGAAATTCGCCCAGCCATACATAGCCGATCAGCGAGGCCCAAATCATCCGCGTGTAGTCGACCGGCGCCACCACGGCCGCATCGGCGATTTTATAGGACTGCGCCATGCAGAGATGGGCCAGGGTCGCCATCACGCCGATGGCTACCATCATCGCCAATTGATGGGCATCTGGCCAAGTCCAGACCCAGATCGCCGGCCCAATCGAAAACAACGTCAAATATGCATTGCCATAGAAGACTTGCGTCACGCTGGTATCGGTGCGGCCCAACACTTTGACGCACAGCAGCGCGCCCGCCCACAGCACCGTCGAGGCCAAAACGATGAGGGCGCCCGAATCCATGACGCCGACCCCTGGGCGAATGATGATCAGGGTTCCAACGAAGCCGACGCCGATGGCGATCATTCGACGGATGCCGAATCCCTCGTTGAGAAAGATCGCAGCCCCGAGAGTGATGAAGAGAACACTGGTGAAACTAAGCGCCGTCGCATCGGCGACGGGCATCAGACTCAGGGCCGTGAACCAACTAAGCATCGCGCCGATGCCGGCCACGGCGCGAAAAAACTGCAATTTCGGCCGCTTGCTTCTCCAATTCGAGCGGTCCTGACGGAGTAGAAAGGGAATCAACAACAGGAAACCGACGACATTGCGGAAGAATGCGATTTCAAAGGGGTGAATGCCGCTAGACGCGGCGCGGACCAGAAGATGCATGGTAGAGATGATCAAGGCCGCCATCGCCATGTACATGGCGCCACGCAATGGGGCGCTAAATCTTGGTTCGACGGGTGGCGGCAACGCGTCTTCGATTGGCACTTGGTCCCCCGCGTCCCCTTGAATAGGCCTCTGAGCGAGGTCGCAATCGACGATATTGCCGTCGGCTGGAAACCTGATACCGTCCGCCATCGGAAGCCGGCAAGACCAGCAGAACGGAAGGAATTCGAATGATGGGCGACAGCCGTTTGAACGTCAATATTCCACACCCGACGCGAGGCCGGCCGTGATCCGGGCCGCGATCGCGGGCATTGGCCGTTGGGGCCAGATACTGGTCAGCTCGGTGCAAGGAAAATCCGAGAAGATCGTCTTCACAAAGGCCGTCACCGGCCGCCGGGCCCTGGCCGAGGACTTCTGCGCCAAGAACAAAATCCGGCTGGTCGACAGTTTGGACGAGATCCTGGCCGATCCCGAGATCGACGCCGTCGTATTGGCGACGCCGCACACCCAGCACGCCCGGCAAGTGATCGCCTGCGCCAAGGCCAAGAAGGCGGTCCTTGTGGAAAAGCCGTTTACGCTTTCGTCCGCTGACGCCAAGCGCGCCATCGCCGCCATGAAGAAAGCCAGAAAGCCGCTCTGCATCGGCTTCAACCGGCGGTTCTCACCGCCGATGATCCAACTCAGGGAGATGGTGAAGTCGGGCCGGCTTGGCAAAATCCTGCACATCGAAGGCAACGTCTCCGGCTCCGGCGGGCTTCGCTACAAGGCCGGCCATTGGCGGGCCAACGAAACGGAAAGCCCGGCTGGCGGCATGACGGCGATGGGTGTGCACATGGCCGACGCGATGATCGCCATTCTAGGACCGGTCAAGTCGCTGAGGGCGACCAGCGAGCGCCGCGTGCTGAAGACCGGCGTCGACGACACCACCTTCGCCGACCTCAAGTTCAAATCCGGTCCGACCGGCGTTTTGACGACCCTGTTCGCGACGCCGCAGTTCTGGCGGGTGCAAGTGTTCGGCGACCAGGGCTGGGCCGAGGTCCGCGACTACACCCGGCTCGAATTTCGCCCCATCGACGGTAAACCCGAAGTCATCGAGTACCCAAAGTTCGACATGGAAGCGGCCGAGCTTGAAG
>JAQBZY010000018.1 GCA_027620395.1 Pseudomonadota bacterium | reverse complement strand
TCCTGAGGAGGTCCGAAGGACCGTCTCGAAGGATGAGGGCCACAAGTTCTGCTTTTTGCAGGCTGGTATAAACCGGCGGCCAGTTGGTTTTCAAGGGACGCCGAGTAACCTCGGCGTCCCTTATTTCTTCAACCAAGCTCTGAGCCGCTTGGCCGCCTCGGCCATGTCGGCGGTATCACGGGCGAAGGAAAAGCGCACGAAGCGGTGGCCGCGGGACGGATCGAAATCAATCCCCGGTGTCGCCGCCACGCCGGCCTCGACGAGCATCCGCTGGCAGAATGCGGCGCTATCATTGGTCAGTGCCGTCACATCGGCATAGATGTAAAAAGCGCCGTCCGCCGACGCCAACTTATCGAACCCCGCCTTCGGCAGTTCCCGCAACAATAGCCGCCGGTTTTCGGCATAACGCCCGATATTTTCGGCCAGTTCGTCCTGGCAGCTGAATACCGCCGCCGCCGCGTGTTGCGACACTGTCGGCGGCGAGATGAACAGGTTTTGCGCCAGACATTCGACGGCGCGGAGGAGATCCGGTGGCACCACCATCCAGCCGAGCCGCCAGCCGGTCATCGAGAAATACTTGGAGAAACTGTTGACGACGATGGCGTCATCGGTAAAGGCCAACGCCGTCTCGGCCGGCGCGCCGTAGACGATGCCGTGATAAATTTCATCGGAGATCAGACGGACACCGTTATCCCGACAATAACGGCACAGGTCGGCCAGTTCATCGCGGCTGACCATGGTCCCGGTCGGATTCGATGGACTGGCCACGATCAAACCGTCGAGTTGGCCATCGACCCTGGCAAGTAGTTCCGGTGTCGGCTGAAAGTTGCTGTCCGGTCCGACGGGAATTTCGATCACCTCGATGCCGAGCGCGGTCAGGATATTGCGATAGGCCGGATAGCCGGGAGCCGCCAAGGCCACCCGATCGCCAGCATCGAAGGCGGCCAGAAAGGCAAGAATGAATGCGCCGGACGATCCCGTGGTGACGGCGATGCGGGCCGCATCCACGGCCCGACCGTAGAAATTATTATAGTGGTCGGCGATGGCGCGCCTAAGCGGCGGAATCCCAAATGCGTCGGTGTATCCCAGGCGATCGGTGCGAACGGCTGCCGCAACCGCCTCGACGACACCCTTGGGCGCACCGGTACCGGGCTGACCGACCTCAAGGTGCATGATGTTTTCGCCAGCCGCCTCGCGTTCATTGGCAGCCCGCATGACATCCATGACGATGAACGGCGGCACCCGGCCGCGCTTGGAAACCTTCAGACCCATGTCTGTCAATCGCTACCGATGGCGATGCCGAATCCGCGCGGGTCGGCGCTATAGCTGCAACTGACCTCCTTTGAGGGCACGCCGGTATTGCAATAGATCATATTGACGCGGCCAACGGACGGCGTTCGGGCAACAGCATGGCCTCGCTCGCGGAGTCCCTTGACGATCGCTTCCGGCATTTCAGCCTCGACGAAAACCTTGTCCGGGACGCCGCCGTAGTGGCTGCGCGGCGCGTGCATCGCCTGCTCGACGGATTGCGGCCCGCTGGTCGCGCGGACAACGGCATTGATCAGCGCCGTCGGTGCGGTCACGCCGCCGGATGCAGCAGCGACCAGATAGACCCGTTTATAAAGTTCGCTGGTCAGCATTGTCGGACCGAGCGGCGTATAAGTGCGGCCACGGCTGTCGGGCGCGGCCGCCATCATCACGCCGAAACCCGGAACGATGCGCCCGGTGCCGAAGGTGTTGTTCATACTGAGCGCGCAGGAAACCGCCGACCCGCGAGCGTCGATCACAGCAAACGTCGCCGCCGTCGGTGTTTCCGGCCAATCGAATACCCTGCCGGTCAGCGACTGTATCGCCGCCGCCTTGCCGGAATCGATGTTTTGCCGGCTGCGGGCCAGGAACCCCTTTCCGGCGAGATCGCCTGACACGGCATAGATGCCATCCGGCTGCATCGACTGCATCCGCTCGGCAAAAGCCCGCTTGGCGGCTTCAACGAGAAGGTGCTCGCGTTCCTCGGCATTGCCCTTTTCGAAACGGCCGTTTTCAATCAGAAGCGCCATCATTTCCGCCTCGACGACCCCCGCCGCCGCGGGTGGCGGCGCGAATTGCCAGATTGTGCCTTTTTCCCAGGGAATCGAGATCGGTTGGCGCCAAACCGGCAGGAACTCCACGAGATCGGTCTCGGCAAGCGTGCCGCCGGCGGCCTGAACAGCGGCGGCATAACGCTTGGCGTTGGGGCCCAAATAGAAATCACCGACCCCCTTGGCCCTGATCCGGCCCAAAACAGCGGCCAGATTTGTCTGGATTAAGATGTCGCCCTCGACGACCGCCCGGCCGTCCTTCCTGACAAAGACGTTCGTCGCTTCCGGATCTCGGAGCAGCGCCGGAGCTACCTCGTTCAGTTGCTGCGCGAAGGCCCGAGATACCTGAAATCCGAACCGGGCCAGTTTTTCCGCAGGCCCGACAAGTTCCTCCCATTTGAGGCGGCCATGACGGGCATGCAGAACAAAGTAACCTCGGAGGTTGCCGGGAACGGCCGATGGCCGCGTTGCGCCGCTGATCGTTTTCGGCGCGCGCGGCAAGAAATCGAGGACGTCGGTCTTTCCCGACACCGGGTCAAATGCCAGACAGACACCGCCACCGCCAAGGCTGGCCGCCGATGGCAATGTGACGGCCATGGCCAAGCCGACCGCTGTCGCCGCGTCAGCAGCCGAGCCCCCCGACGAAAGAACATCGCGGCCAATCAGCGCGGCTTGCGGCTCGTCGGCGGAGACAGCGCCGAGAAAACCGGCGATATAGCCGATGCTGCCCTCGGGCGCGTCATTTCTTTTGAAGAGATTGTCCGTGATGCAGCCACTCAATACAGAAATAAAGAGTGCACTTGCCGCCAATTGACGCCATATCGTTGGGTATCTAAAGTTTTTGAGGGCATTCAAGGCGGTTGCTGTGCTGTCGCGCATTTCTTCTCTGATCTTTGGCCTGTTACTTCTAATCGCCGCTACGACTGCACCAGCGGCGCGGGCGCAAGGCATCAATATCGTCCGCGACGCGGAAATCGAAGATATCATCCGCGCGATGGCAACGCCACTGTTCAAGGTTGCTGGGCTCGATTCAACGTCGATCAAGATTTTCCTGGTCAATGATCGGAATCTTAACGCCTTCGTCGCCGACGGGCTGAAGCTGTTCATTAATACCGGCCTTTTGATGAAGGCGGCTTCCCCCGAGCAAGTCATCGGTGTGATCGCGCACGAAACCGGCCACATGGCGGGCGGCCATCTCAGCCGCTTTGGCAAGGCCGTCAACCGGGGCGGCGCGACGGCCCTGATCGGCGCCATTCTCGGCGGCGCGGCGGCCCTCAGCACCGGACGCGGCGATGTCGGTGGCGCCATCGCACTCGCCGGTCAGCATCTGGCGACGCGGGAATTTCTGACATTTACCAGGACCCAGGAAGCGTCCGCCGACCAGGCGGCACTCCGGTTTCTCGACGTCACCGGACAATCCGCCGCCGGATTGCTCGAATTTCTAAATACGCTTGGTAATCAGGAGCTCTTAATATCGGAAAATCAGGATCCCTACGTCCGGACTCACCCGTTGACTTCGGACCGGGTCGAAACCATCGCCAATCACTTAAAACAACCCGGCGTCGGAATGAATGGCGCTTCGCCGGAAATGCGGGCGATGTTCGAAAGAATGCAGGCCAAACTGATCGGATATTTCGATCCACCGCAGTTGTCGCTGCGCCGCTATCCGCCAACCGACGTATCGGTGGCTGGCCGATATGCCCGGGCGTTCGCCTATGCAAAGGCCGCCGACGTTGCCAAGGCGGTGGCCGAGGTGGAAGGCTTGCTTAGCACCCAGCCGGACGATCCGTTTTTTCTGGAACTGAAGTCGCAAATTCTATTCGAAAGCGGCAACGTCAAGGACGCTATCTCGCCGATGCGCCGCGCCGTTGGCGTGCGGCCAAACGAGACATTGTTTTTGCAGGAACTCGGTCGGATGCTGATTGAATTCCAAGACCCGGCCGCGCTCGACGAAGCGATCCAGAATCTGGAACGCGCCATCGCTCAAGACCGCGATTCGGCGACGGCTTGGCGGTATTTGGGGATCGCTTATGGCCGCAAGGAAGATATCGGGCGCAGCTCGCTGGCGCTTGGCGAATATGCGCTGCTGATCGGCGAACATTCTCAAGCCCGCTTCCACTCGGGTAGGGCGCTAAAGCTGTTTTCCCGCGGATCCCGGGAATGGCTGCACGCCGAGGACATTCAGAACGCCGCCAAGAAAAAGGAAAAATGACTTTTTCCGAACCATCGATCCGTTGCCTGGCGGCGATATCCCTGGCCGTCGCCGCAGCCGGCTGTAGTGCCCCCGCCGAAATCCGTGTGATCGGCAGCAGGCTCGATATTCTTGGCCCGACGCAGGCGTTCTCCGAGCAACTGGCGGCTTCCGAGTTGCCGGCCGACTGGTTCAAGGGCGGTCACCCCCTGGCGGCAAATATTTCTGTCACGACCATCGACCAGTTGCCGGCACTCCGGATCGTTTCGGCGGCGAAGCCGTTTGCGCTATTGCGCCGAACCCGCGCGTCCCTACTGGCGACGCCCTATCTCAGTTGGCATTGGCAGGCGGCGGCCATCGGCGAGGGCAATCATCCGGTCCGCATGGTGGTCGGATTTGCCAACGCCAAGTCCCCTGGCGAACGCCGCACGGCCTGGTTCCCCGGGAGCGGCGACCTGCCTGACGAAATCGACCGGTTGGCGATGATCGTTTGGTCCGACACCGCGCTTCGGCGAGGCACGGCGAAGATGCTGGACCCGAAAGCCGGCGCCGCGGAGGCGTTCGAATACGCGGTCCGAGGCGGCGGTGAAAACGCCGGCAAGTGGTGGGTCGACAGCGTCGATCTGTCGCGCCTGTTTGCCGCCGCCTGGCCGGGCGACGACTTGGCCGCCATGGAAATCCGCTTGATCGGCATTGCCGCGGCGCCGTCCGCCACGCCAACCGCAATGTATGTCGCCAATATCCGCTTAAGCCGTTGATTGGCGTTCACAATCATGTGTTTCGGTTGGCATCCGGCGTGCAGTTCTTGCCCGCCCGGCAAGGATGGACCATGATGCCCGGGCCATCGAAGAGGAATATACAAATGACGTTCTGCTTTCGCGCCATCTTGATCGCTGCCGTCGCCAGCGCCGCACTTTATATCCAACCGGGCCTCGCCGCCGAGACCACGCCGCTCGCCCCCGAGCGAAAGGCCGAAATCGAAAAACTGATCAATGATTACATCATCGGCCATCCGGAGGTGATCGTTCAGGCGGTGCGGAAATATCAAGCCGAGCAACAGGCGCTCGAAGAACACGCGGCATCAATGCGGTTGGCCCAACTGAGCAACCAGATCGAGCAATCGAAGGATACTCCGGTCGGCGGCAATCCTGCCGGCGACGTCACCGTGGTCGAGTTCTTCGATTACCGCTGCGGTTATTGCAAAAGAGTGTTTCCGGCCTTGCTTGCGGCCGTCAAATCCGACGGCAAGGTGCGCCTGGTCTACAAGGAGTTTCCGATTCTCGGCCCGGAATCAGTCGTCGCATCGAGGGCCGCGCTTGCCGTTTTCCACACCAAACCGGAAAAGTACGAGGCCTATCACGAGGCCCTGATGGCAAGCAAAGGCGGACTGAGCGAGGCGAGGTTGTTGCAGATCGCCAAGGAAACCGGGCTCGATCCGGCCGCCGTCAAGAAGGCGATGGCCGATCCCAGGGTCGACAGTGAAATTCACCGCAACATGGCATTGGCCGAGCAGCTCAATATTCGTGGCACGCCGGCGTTCGTGATCGGCAAGGAACTGGTGCCGGGCGCCATCGAACTCGACGCCTTCAAGAAACTGATCAAGGCGGCCCGCGCCGGCTAGGCCATGAACTCATCGAACATTTCTTGTAAACGCCAGTGGACGGAAAATGCTCTAGGCATTCACTTCGTCTGAGGCTGCGGCACCGGCACCGGCAACAGGATGAATTGGAAACCGTCCGAACGCTCGATCAGCAGCAAGAGCTCGGCCCGTTTTTCGAGCTTTGCCTTCTGATACGCGGTGACGATCTGATCGGGCATCCAGATCGGTTGCTGGTTGATCTGGCTAATGACATCGCCGCGCCTGAGCGCCATGCGGTTCGATATCGCATCTTCGATCTTGGTGATGACGATACCGGTGCTGCCCCAACGGATGCCGAAACGTTCGCGGACCTTCGGAGTCAACGACGAGAAGGTGATGCCAAGATCGGGAATTGCCGAAAACTCAGCCTTATCGACCAACCACGAAGGCAGCCATTTACCAAACGCCAAATCGAGTTGCACGATCTGACCCCGGCGCATCACCTTGACGGCCACCTTGTCGCCGGCCTTGGCCTTGGTCGCCACCTGCACCAACCTGTCGAAAGTGTCGATCTCGACGCCGGCGAATTCGACGATCAGATCACCCCGAGCAAAGCCCGCGACGCCGGCCGGGCCGTCCAAGGAGATATCGCGGATCAAAACCCCGCCCGCCCGGTCGAGACCCAAGGCGGCGGCGATCTTTTCGTTGTTCCCCTGCAATTGCATGCCAAGGAACCCGCGCTCGGCCTTGGCCAGCGTTGGCTGGGATACGGCAATGGCCGACAGCAACACCACGCCAACCAAATTCCGCAACGCGCCCAACATGACGCCGCCCTCCCAGATGGTGCTCATCTCATCCTATAACGTAGCGATTCCAATGGCTTGGGGCAACCCGCAAGTTTCCGGACGGGGATTTGCGGTTAACAGCGCGGCTCGCTCCCCGAAATCAAGTCCTCAAGACTTTGCTGGACCGTGAAATCCTTGAAGATAAGTCGGAATCCGGTGACGATCCCGTTGTCGAGCAAGCGGGCGGCAATTTCGTAATCCGGCGCCGCGTTCGTTTCGGATTTGCCGAAGAACGCCATCCGGACGTTCCACGCCTTGCCCTTGAGCAGCGCCGGATCGCCGGGGAGATCGGCCGGCGGTGTTTTCTCGGGCAATACGAAAACGGCGACTTTCTCAGCGCCGTCGGCATCGGTTCCGTCGAAGCTATAAATTTCGCCGGTACGCTGGCCAGACTCGGCAAGTTTCACCAGCCACGACGTTAGGCCGACGAAGAACACGGTCCCTTTCGGCAACTCCAGACGCTTTTTGTCAGAGGTGCTGAATTCCACCACGCCACTGTCGCTTGGGCTGGAATTAGCGACACCTGCATAACGCTCCTCGTCACCGTTGGTCGTCGATCGGCTTTTGAAGCTGTACCGGCGGCCGTCCCGGCTTTCCTCGCCGGTGAGGATAAGATCGCGCCGAAATTCGCCGCCGGCGACGGTTTGCATCCGCATCACGACTTCTTCGGCCACCGCCCAGCCGTCACATGTTCTATCCAGCGACGAAACCGCCGATCCGGTGACATCGGTGAAACGGCCGCCGTGATCGGCCCGTTCGATTTTGAGCGTGTAAATGGCGCGGTAGGGAAGCAATTCCGCGGCCACCGCCGCCGGCACCCAACCAATTGCCAAAACCGACGCCAAGGCGCTGACCAGGGCGCCGATGGGGGGCCGTAACGGATGGACCGTCATAATCTTCAAGCCTTTCGGGAAAGTTCAACCGTGAACCGACGCCATTGACACTACGGCCATGACCCTGGCGAGAAAAGTCAAACTTGCCACCGCCGGTGCGTCACGATATCCAGACACACCCGTCCGCGGCCAAAGAGCCGCGTTTCAAGTTTGGGATCGGAGTTTGGCGATCGCCCGTGTACTTTCAATTTTCGGTACCCGTCCGGAAGCGATCAAGATGGCGCCGGTGATCCGCGCTCTTGTCGAGGCCGGCATCGAGGCCCAGGTTTGCGTGACAGCGCAGCACCGCGGCATGCTCGATCAGGTTCTTCAGACGTTTGCCATTTCGCCCGAGTACGATTTGAATCTGATGCGTCCTGATCAGTCGCTCGACGATCTGACCGCCCGGGTTCTTTCAGGTGTTGGCGATGTGCTGCGTCGATGCCAGGCCGATCTGGTTTTGGTGCACGGCGATACGACAACCACGCTGGCGGCAGCGCTGGCATCTTTTTACGCCCGCATTCCGGTCGGCCATGTCGAAGCCGGACTCAGGACCGGCGACCGTTACGCGCCGTTCCCGGAGGAAATCAACCGCCGCCTCGCCGACCACTTGGCAACGTTGCATTTCGCGCCGACGGATAGCGGCCGCGCCAATCTTCTTGCCGAGGGCTGCGACGCGAAATCCGTGTTCGTGACCGGCAACACCGTGATCGACGCGTTATTCTGGATGCGCGACCGTCTCGCCGCCGACGCCGCCATGCGAGGCGAAATCGAGAAACGGCTTCCCTACCCGTCGCCGGGCCGGCGGTTGATCCTGGTCACCGGCCACCGCCGCGAAAATTTCGGCGACGGCTTCAAATCGATCTGCCGTGCGCTCGCCACCCTCGCCGATCGTCCCGACGTCGAAATTGTCTATCCGGTGCATCTCAATCCGAATGTGCAAAAGCCGGTCGGTGCGATGCTCGGCGCTCTCGGCAACGTTCATTTGATCGACCCGGTCGATTATCCGACGATGGTGCATCTGATGATGCGGGCCGAATTGATCGTCACCGATTCCGGCGGCATCCAGGAAGAGGCGCCGTCGCTTGGCAAGCCGGTCCTGGTAATGCGCGACGTGACCGAACGCCCGGAAGCGGTCGATGCCGGCACCGTCCGTCTGGTCGGTACCGACCAGCGGCGGATCGTCGATGCAGTCGCTGAATTGCTTGACGACCGGTCGGTGTACGAAACAATGAGCCGGGCACACAATCCCTATGGCGACGGCCGGGCAGCGGCGCGGATCGTCGAGGAGATACGTCGTCATGTCATATAAACACGTTTGCGTGCTGGGCTTGGGTTATGTCGGGCTGCCGACGGCGGCGATCCTGGCCAGCCGTGGAGTCAACGTTACCGGCGTCGACATCAGCAAAAAGACCGTCGACACCGTCAACGGTGGCCGGGCCCATATCGTCGAGCCCGATCTCGATATCCATGTCAACGGCGCCGTGGCGCGCGGCATGCTGAAGGCTCGGACCGAGCCCATCGCCGCCGATGCCTTCATTCTGGCGGTGCCAACCCCGTTCGGTCAGAACCGCCTTCCGGATCTCAGCTATTTGCAGGCGGCGACGATGTCGATCGCGCCGGTGATCAAGAAGGGCGATCTGGTGATCGTTGAATCGACGGTTCCCGTCGGCTCCACCGATCAGGTCGCCCGCTGGCTCGCCGACGCCAGACCCGATCTGACATTTCCAGACCCCATGGATGGAGCGGAGCCGCACGACATTTGAATTGCCCACAGTCCGGAACGGGTGCTGCCGGGCCGCGTCATTCTCGAATTGGTCCGTAACGACCGGGTCGTCGGCGGCCTTGGCGGCGACTGCGCCGGACGGACGGCTGAGCTCTATGCCCTCGCCGTTGAAGGCGAGATGCATCTGACTTCAGCGCGAACGGCCGAGTTGGTGAAGCTTTCGGAGAATGCGTTCCGCGATGTCAACATCGCCTTCGCCAACGAACTGGCCAATGTATCCGATCATCTCGGCATCGATGTCCGGGAGGTGATCCGTCTCGCCAACCGTCACCCGCGGGTTGCGATCTTGAAACCTGGCCCCGGCGTCGGCGGCCACTGCATCGCCGTCGATCCGTGGTTCATCGTCGCCTCGGCGCCGGATCTGACGCCCCTGATCAAGGCCGCCAGGCACGTCAACGACGGCCGGCCGGAAGCTTTGGCGATGCGGACGGCGGCACTTCCCGAGATTGCCGGCGGCGGGCCGGTCGCCTGTCTTGGACTCAGTTACAAGGCCGATATCGACGATCTCAGGGAAAGCCCGTCGATCGAATTTGTGCGTCGGCTCCGCGGCATGATGAACAATCCGATCCTGGTCGTGGAGCCGTATGTCGCCGAGTTACCGGCGGCGCTATCTGGGCTGAACGGTGTCAGCCTGACCGGCATCGACGACGCGCTGGCCAAGGCCGCCGTCGTCGTTCTCCTGACCGATCACAAAGCCTTCACCCAGCTTCCGCCCGAAGCCTTTGCCGGGCGGACGGTGATCGACAGCCGCGGTGCGCTCAAACTGCCGTGAGGCCGTTCCCATCGGCTCTTGCAGCCGACCATCGTTGCCGTATGCTGTCGGCAATCACCATCGAATGATTGGGAAACGGAAATGATTCAGTTGTACACCTGGGGAACGCCGAATGGCCGCAAGGTTTCGGTCATGCTTGAGGAACTCGGACTCCCCTACGCCGCGCACCAAGTCAATATTGGCAAGGACGAACAATTCAAGCCGGAATTCCTGGAGATCAGTCCCAATAACCGCATTCCCGCGATCGTCGACGAAGACGGCCCGGACGGCAATCCGATTTCGGTGTTCGAATCCGGCGCAATCCTGATTTATTTGGCCGAAAAGACCAAAAGCGATCTGCTGCCCGCCGATGTCCGGCGCCGCACCGAAACGATGCAATGGCTGATGTGGCAGATGGGCGGCGTCGGGCCGATGTTCGGCCAGGCGCATCACTTCATGTTTCAGCCCAAGGAAGATGTTCCTTACGGCAAGAAGCGCTACCACAATGAAACGAAGCGACTCTATGGCGTCATGAACAAGCAGCTTGCGACGACACCGTATCTGGCCGGCGAAACTTATTCCATCGCCTACATCGCGACCTATCCCTGGGTGTCGCGTCACGAACGTCACCAGGTCGACTTGAACGAATTTCCGAACGTCAAACGCTGGTACGACACCATATCGGAGCGCCCTGCCGTCAAGCGCGGGATGGCGGTTCCGTTCGCCAACTAAGGGAGACCCGGACCGTGTCTCGAGCCAACTCATCGCGGCGAAGCCCCCCCCAGTGCGTTATTTGGGGATCATGCCCACAGTGAGTTCGACGGTAAAATTTGATCACAGCTCATCTCGAACCCCGAGAGAGATTCGAAATGCTAGAAATTCTGGCGTCGAATAATGGCGGCAAATCAACCGCTTAAAAATCTGTACTGTTTTGACGAA
>JAQBZY010000017.1 GCA_027620395.1 Pseudomonadota bacterium | reverse complement strand
TTGGCGGTCTCGGCGATAGCGCGCAAATTGTCGGCGGCATGCTGGCCATGCACCATCTCGATGATGGCCCGCGCATCGCGGGCGAATTGTCGGCCATCCCGTTCGGGGCTGCTCCAGCCGACCATCTCAAGCAAACGTCGCAGCATTCCTGATTGTCTCCGATAGCGTCTTGATTGGTGGCATTGTTTCCGTTTCCGGCCGCAACGGCAAGCTGCCGGCAATCGGCGCCGATAGCCGCCTTAGTTTCCAAAATGTCATGAAACGCTGCTATAGGGACCGGGTAACACCTGGAACCCACGTTAAAGCGGCGCGACGATCATGGTCGACAAAATATTCAATGTCTTGTTCCTTTGCACCGGCAATTCGGCCCGCAGCATCATGGCCGAGAGCATTCTCAACCGCGCCGGTCGGGGACACTTTACCGCATTCAGCGCCGGTAGCCATCCGGCCGGCGCCGTCAATCCACATGCCGTCGCGCTTTTGAAGCGGCTGAATTATCCGACCGACCGGCTGCGGTCCAAGGATTGGAGCGAATTCGCCGAACCGGGCGCGCCCAAGCTCGATTTCATCTTCACCACCTGCGCCAATGCTGCGGCGGAAGTCTGTCCGGTCTGGCCGGGGCAGCCGATGACGGCGCATTGGGGGGTTCCAGATCCGGCGCATGCGGTTGGCTCCGACGCCGAAATCGCAATCGCTTTTGGCGATGCCTATCGGATGCTGGAAACCCGAATCGATTTTTTCATCAATTTGCCACTGGCCTTGATCGACAAGCTTTCGCTGCAGCGCCGCTTGGACGCGATCGGGCAGGCCAAGGCCGACGACGCGACTTGACGCTTCGCCGTTTTCAAGCAAGCTCCCGGATATGACTGAGCGGATCGATCTGACAAGGCGCTTGACCGCCGAGACCTTGGGCACGGCCTTACTCCTGGCTGCCGTCGTCGGCTCGGGTATCATGGGCGAACGCACCGCCGGCGGTAACGTCGCGCTGGCGCTGTGGGGCAACACGGCGGCGACCGGCGCGGCTTTGGTGGTCTTGATCTTGGTCTTCGGGCCTTTGTCGGGGGCGCATTTCAATCCGGCGGTGACGCTTTCGTTCTTGCTTCGGCGCGAGATCACCGTTCGCGACGCTGCGCTCTATGTGTTGGCGCAATTGCTTGGCGCCGTGCTCGGCGCCATGCTGGCGCATCTGATGTTCGATCTGCCGCTGTTGATGACGTCCATGAAAGCGCGCACCGGCATCGGCCAATGGGCTGGCGAGGCGACCGCCACATTCGGTCTCGTCGTCACGATCCTGGGGACCCTGGCGGCCAAGAAAGAAGCGGTCCCCTATGCGGTCGGTCTCTATATTACGGCCGGCTATTGGTTTACCTCATCGACATCGTTCGCCAATCCCGCGGTCACGGTTGCGCGCTCCTTTACCGACACCTTTTCCGGCATTCTCCCGGCCGATGCACCGGCATTCATTGTTTGCCAATTGTTGGCCGCCGCCATCGCCACCGGATTCATGGGCTGGCTGCTGAAAAATCGAAACCGCTAGTTCTCGCCAGGGCCCGGCCAAGCCGCTAATCTCGGATCATATTATCCAGCGAGGGGGAAGCATGGCGCTCAAGAAACACAACGTCGAATTCAAGCGGCTTTCGGAGGCCGCGCTCGCCGAATGGCGGAATATCCCGGCCGCCATCGTCGGCGATTGCATGGACCGGACGCACGTAATGGCCGGCAATATCAAGCCGGTCGGACACGGCATGCGGATCACCGGCCAGGCCCGGACCGCGACCTGCATGGCCGGCGACAACATGGCGCCACACCGGTTGCTGGGTCTGGCCCGGCCCGGCGAAGTGATGGTTGTCGACGCCAGAGGCGCGGAAAACGTCGCCATCTGGGGCGGCATCATGACCGAAGCGGCGCTGCACCGGAAGATCGGCGGGCTGGTCATCGATGGCGCCATCCGCGATGTCGCCGAAATCCGAGCCAAGGGATTTCCGTGCTTCGCGTCGGCGATCGTGCCGGCCGGGCCGCACAAGAACTATGGCGGCATCATCGACGGTTTGATTTCCTGCGGCGCCTGCCCGGTCCGGCCCGGCGATCTGATCATCGGCGATGACGACGGCGTCGCCGTGGTGCCGCTCGAATGGGCCGACGCGATGCTACAGGCATCGAAGGATAAGATGGCCGCCGAGGCGGCGACGTTGGCCAGAATCGCCAACGGTGAACTTACTGCCGATATCCTAGGCCTGCCGCAACCGGAACTGATCAAGGACTGAGCCAGGCTAGACGTCGATGGTCCAGGGCTCGGCGCGGGCGGCGGCGACCCAGGCCACCATGTCCGGGTGATTCCAGATGGTATCGGCATAAGCGCCAGCCACCGCCGAAAGCGGCGGCGCATAGGTCATGAAACGTCCGACCACCGGCGCGAACATGATGTCGGCGCCACAATAAGCGCCAAAAAGATAAGGCCCACCCCCGCCATAGGTTTCGCGGCACTGCTGCCACAGCGCATCGATACGGCCGATATTGGTGAGTGCGGCCTCGGTGTGCCCCTGGCCCGGCTTGGATGCCCGCAAATCCATCGGCATATCGCGCCTAAGCGCCGCGAAACCGGCATGCATCTCGGCTGCCACGCCCCGCGCGACGGCGCGCGCTTGCCGCTCGCGTGGCCAGAGTCCCGCTTCCGGGGCCAGATCGTGCAAAGCCTCGATGATGGCCAGCGACTCCCAAACAACGGTGCCGTCGATGTCGAGAGCCGGCACCAAGCCGGATGGCGAATGAGCGGCGATGGCGGCGGCGGTTTCCGGTTGATCGAGCGGGATCATGATCTCTTCGAATTGTCGGCCGATGTGCTTGAGCGCCAGCCAGCCCCGGAGCGACCATGACGAATAATTACGGTTGCCGATGATTAGTTTGAGTTTCAATTTGCGCATCTGGTTCTCCGGTACGCGGCCTAGGAGTTTAGGGTTTTCCGGCGCCCGCCGCCACGGCATCATGTGATGCCATCAGGACGGCATCATGCGGTGCCATCAGGGAAGGAGACGCCTTTGCGGAAACTCATAGCCGACAGCAGCGGACCGGCGGTGCCGGTGCAACCGATCACCAAATCCGGCCTAGCCGGTTGGTTGGCGTCAGCGGCCGCGGCGGCGGCGGCATGGGTCGTCGCCAACCAGTTCGACGCCGAACCCGGAACGCAGCTCGCGGTTCCCGACGCCAATGGCGAAATTTCGCTGGTCCTGGCCGGCATCTCGGAGCCGGCCGAAATTTGGGACTTGGCGGCGTTGCCGCGGACCCTGCCGGAACAAGCTTACCGGATCGATGATCGGGCTGGTGTCCTTGCCGGCGATGCCGCCGCGCCTGAACGCCTGGCGCTCGGTTGGTTGCTCGGTTGCTACGCCTTCGAGCGCTACAAGAAGGCGACCCGGGGTGCCGCCCGGTTGGTCCAAGACGCCGGCGTCGAAGTGGCCCTGATCGAAGCCGAGGCGACTTTTCTGGTCCGCGATCTGGTCAACACGCCGGCCAACGACATGGGTCCGTCGGCGCTGGCCGCCGCGGCCCGCAAACTGGCCGAACGGTTCGGCGCCGGCTACGGCGAAACCGTCGGAGACGCTCTGATCGAGCAAGGCTACCCGGCGATCCATGCCGTCGGCCGGGCCGCCGCCGATCAGCCGAGATTGATCGAACTTAGTTGGGGCGATCCGGGCCGCCCGACAGTGGCCTTGGTCGGCAAAGGGGTCTGTTTCGATAGCGGCGGCCTCGATCTCAAGGCCGCCGCCAACATGAGGCTGATGAAAAAGGACATGGGCGGCGCCGCGCATGTCCTGGGGCTGGCCCACATCATCATGGCGAAGCAACTCAATCTGCATCTCAAGGTATTGATTCCGGCGGTCGAGAACAGCGTCGCCGGCAATGCCATGCGGCCCTTGGATGTGGTCCGGACCCGGGCCGGGATCAACGTCGAGATCGGCAACACCGATGCCGAAGGACGGGTCATTCTCGCCGATGCCTTGACCCGGGCCGGCGAGGCCAAGCCGGAACTGGTGCTCGATTTCGCGACCCTCACCGGTGCCGCCCGGGTCGCGCTCGGTCCCGAGCTGCCGGCGCTGTTTAGTAACGACGATGATCTGGCGGCGGATTCGCTCGCCGCCGCCGCCGAGGTCTCGGACCCGATGTGGCGGATGCCGCTTTGGCCCGGCTATAGAAAGCTGATCGAAAGCAAGGTCGCCGACATCAACAATTCGCCGGAGGGTGGCTTCGCCGGCGCGATCACGGCGGCGCTGTTCCTGGAACGATTTGCGCCGGCTGGCGCCGCTTGGGCGCACGCCGATATCATGGCCTGGAACGTCGCCGCCAAGCCGGGACGTCCGGAAGGCGGCGAGGCGATGGGCATGCGGGCCTTCGCCCGGATGTTGGAAGACCGTTACGCCCGGCGGTGATGTTTTTATTGCGCAAGCGCACCTATCCCGGTAAAAGTTTCGGTCACGAAATAAATATACGGGCGGCAACGGATGGGGTTCGAGCTTACGGAACTCGAGGCGCTGGACGTGTGGCGGCGGACCATGGTCGCCGGCGTCAGGCGCGATGCGCCGGATTTGTCGGCCAGGCAAATGGCGCTGCTTTTGACCGTCTATCTGACGCCGCCGCCGCATACCGTGCGCGGTCTCGCCGAACTTCTCATGGTCTCGAAGCCGGCGGTGACGCGGGCCTGCGACCGGCTGGGCGAGCTCGGGATGATCCGCCGTAAGATTGACGACGAAGACCGCCGCAGCGTGCTTCTACAACGGACCGTCAAGGGCTCGGTCTTCCTGCGCGAATACGGCGAATTGATCGTCGCCGCCGCCAAAGGCGAAGCCGCCGCCGATGGCAGCGGACTGCCTGGGCGTTACTGAACGCAAATCTTATCCGGTGAGCTGCGCCTGCCCGGTCGGGATCCGATAGCGGCATAAGTAGTTCGGCAACACCGCCTCAAGGGGCGTCGGTGAAATGCCCAACTGCACCAAGCCCGGCGCGTCCTGGGTGCGGACATTGTCGGTCTTCATCATCCGCACCTGATCGACCGTGAGCAGCGGTTTCGGCAGCAGTTGCAGGAAAAATCCAAGCACTTCGGCGGCGGCGAAGGGAACCGGCTGCAACAACCGCTTGCGGCCGATGATTGTCAGCATCAGGTGCATCAGTTGGCCGAAGCTGTACTGCGTCGGACCGCCGAGGGTATAGGTCTCGCCGGCCGCCTCCTGGTTTTCCAAGCTGGCGACAATCGCCGCGGCCAAATCGCCGACGTAGATTGGCTGGAATTTGGGCCCCTGGGGAATGTCCTCGGCGTCGTCGCGGCCGCCGACCCGGGGTAGCCCGAAAGTCCCGAACACCGGCAATATCGGCGAGATCCGGCAGATGCCGGCGAATTGATTGAAGAAATTGTCTTCGGGCCCGAAGACGATGCTCGGCCGCATGATGCAAGCCTTTGGGAACGCCGCCTTGACCGCCGCTTCGCCGGCCGCCTTGCTGCGGCCATAGGCGGACCCCGACTTCAGATCGGCGCCGATCGCCGAAACGTGCACCAAGGCACTAAGGCCGGCCTTGGCGGCGGCCTCGGCGACATGACGGGCGCCGTCGACGTGCAAGGCCTCGAAATTCGAGCGGCCCCGCTGGTACAGAATTCCGACCAGGTTGACGGCGGCATTGGCGCCGGCGACGGCGCGTTCGACGCTGGCCGGATCGCGGATGTCGCCGCCCCACGGCAGAACCTGTCCGACGTCGCCCATGGTCCGAAGAAAATTCGCCGCTTCCGGATCGCGGCAGACCGCGCGCACCGTCCAGCCGTCGGCGGCGAGTTTGCGCACCAGATGCCGGCCGACGAAACCCGATCCTCCAAACACCGTGATGACGTGCCGCGTCATGGCCGGGCCTCCCTCAATTTACTCGATGCAACTGGCTTAGCCCGATGCCGGTTCCGGGTCAATATTCGCGGCGTCGACGACGGCTCCTAGGGGCGGTTGACAAGGGCGCGACGGCAGACTAACCACACGGTCTCGGAGCGTGGCCATATCGACAATTTTGGCCGCCTCCTAGCCCAGGTGGCGGAATTGGTAGACGCGCAGGTTTCAGGTACCTGTGGCCGAAAGGTTGTGGAAGTTCGAGTCTTCTCCTGGGCACCATCTTCTTTGCACCGCCTAAGCCCGACACGGGAGAAATGGCGCCGATGACGCAAATTTACAAGCAACCCAAGGCGGTCAAAGTCCATGCCGGCGATTTGCCCGCTGGCGTCAAGTTTAAGGGCTGGGTGGCCGTTGACACCGAAACCCAGGGGCTCAATCTCGGCCGCGACCGTCTCTGCTTGATCCAGCTTTCCGCCGGCGACGGCGTTTGCCATCTGGTGCAATTTCCGGCCGCCGATTACGCAGCGCCGAATTTGAAAAAGCTGCTGACCGACCCGAAGGTCACGAAAACTTTCCATTTCGCCCGCTTCGACGTGGCCATCATAAAGCGCTGGCTCGGCGTCGTCTGCGGGCCGGTCTATTGCACCAAGATCGCGTCCAAGCTGGTCCGGACCTATACCGACCGGCATGGCCTTAAAGATGTAACCGCCGAGCTGCTCGGCATCGATCTCTCGAAGGCGCAGCAATCCTCCGACTGGGCGGCCAAGAAGCTCTCGAAGAGCCAGATCGCCTACGCCGCCGCCGATGTCCTCAATTTGCTTGCAATCCAGGCCAAGCTCAATGCCATGCTGGTTCGCGAGGGTCGGGCCGAACTGGCCAAGGCTTGCTTTGAATTCCTGCCGACGCGGGCCGAACTCGACCTCACCGGATGGCCGGAAAGCGATATTTTTTCGCATTCCTGAGCGCCGATTTGAAGGCCTGGGCCCAACAGCGGCCCGGCCCCTTGATGGCCCGCCGTCCCCTGTTGAAGCCCGCTTGAGGCCGGCGCATAATCGAACGCCACCGGGAGATGCACTGCCAATGAGCCGTTCCTCGCCATCGAAACCGAAATCGCCCGCCGTCCGGGACGACCTGACATCGGCGCGCCAGGTGATCGATCTCGAAATCGCCGGCCTGGCGGCGCTCCGCGATCAACTCGGCCAACCGTTCGTCGACGCCCTCGACGTATTCGCCGAAACCACTGGCAGGATTGTCGTCACCGGCATGGGAAAAAGTGGGCACATCGCCCGCAAGATCGCGTCGACGCTGTCATCGACCGGCACGGCGGCGCTTTATGTCCATCCCGGCGAGGCGTCGCACGGCGATCTTGGTATGATTACCGGCGAGGATGCGCTGTTCGCACTTTCCAATTCCGGCGAAACCCTCGAGCTCGCCGCCATGGTCGACTATTGCAAGCGGTTTGAAATACCGCTTGTCGCCATGACCGCAAAGGCGGCGAGCACGCTTGCCGACGCCGCCGACGTTTCACTGGTCATCCCGGAGTCGGCCGAGGCCTGTCCGCTCGGTCTGGCGCCGACGACATCGACCACGGTGATGCTGGCGCTTGGCGATGCGATCGCGGTGGCGCTGCTCGAACGGCGAGGATTTTCCAGGGATGATTTTCACGCCCTGCATCCGGGCGGCAAGCTTGGTCGCCGCCTGCTCAAGGTTCGCGACATCATGCACGGCGGCACCGAGTTGCCGCTGACCCGGCCGGAGGCGCCGATGTCGGATGCCTTGATCGAAATGACCGCCAAGGGCTTCGGTTGTGTCGGCGTCGTCAACAAGGACGGCCGTTTCGTCGGCATCGTTACCGACGGCGATTTGCGCCGGCACATGAGCAATGATCTGACGACCCGCCGGGTCGGCGACATCATGACATCGGGCGCTAAATCGGTACACCCGGACATGCTGGCCTCGGAAGCACTGCACGTGATGAACGAGCGCAAGATCACCAACGTCTTTGTGGTCGAGGATGGCCGCCCGGCCGGTGTGTTGCATATTCACGACTGCCTCAGGGCCGGCGTCGCTTGACGCCCGGGCGCGGAGGCTAAATCCGTGACGCCGTCCGAGCGCGCCGATATGGAGATCGAAGGCCGGCCCCGCTTCGGTGGTTATGATGCGTCGATGCCGATGCCGCGCCACCATACGGGATGGTATTCGAGGTTCGTCAGATGGACGAAAATCGCGCTGCCGCTGCTGGCACTGTTGCTCGTTGGTCTGGTGGTCGCTTGGCCGCATATCCGCACCGGCGATGCCCGGTTCCGGATCGGCTTCGCCGATTTGCACATCCGTGAGGCAGCCGACCCAAGCATGGTCAATCCGCGCTACGTCGGTGCCGACAGCGACGATCAGCCGTATTCGGTGACGGCGGAACTCGCCAGGCGCCTGCCGGCCGACGCAACGGTGATCGAATTGGACAGTCCGAAGGCCGACATCGCGCTTAAGGATGGCACCTGGCTGGTCCTGACGGCGGCTCGGGGCGTCTATGGACGCGAGGCGGAAACGCTGGATTTGGTCGGCTCGGTGGTGCTCTATCATGACGCCGGTTACGAATTCTTAACCGAGAAGGCGAAGATTGATCTCAGCAAGGGAACTGCCGAAGGCCAAGTGCCGATCCGCGGCCAGGGCCCGTTCGGCAATCTTCAGGCGCAAGGGTTCCGGCTTGTGGACAAGGGCGCAACCATCTATTTCACCGGCAAAAGCAAGCTCGTGATCTATTCGGGCGCGGAATCGAAGCAACCATGACCGATATTTCTTGCGCCAACCGTGTTCGCCAGGCCGCTGATCGTATCGCCGGCCGGATCATGACCGCCGCCGTGATGTCGATCCTGGCTCTGGCACCGCTACCGGTGCTGGCGCAGGGGCTCAGCCTTGGCGGCACTGGTGGCGAAAGTCCGATCGAGGTCTACGCCAACAACGGCATCGAATGGCAGCAGGAGAATTTGCTGTTTGTCGCCCGCGGCGACGCCAGGGCGGTCAGATCCGGCGTCGAGGTGCTGAGCGACGAGCTCCGCGCCTACTACCGAAAGACCGACAACGGACAGACGGAGGTCTGGCGCCTGGATGCGCACGGCAACGTCCGAATCATTTCGAAAAGCGACACCGCTTACGGCGACCGGGCGATCTACAACGCCGATCAGAAAGTGCTGGTGATCGATGGCGTCAACCCAAGGCTGGTCTCGGGCCAGGACACGCTGAGCGCCGAACAGCAGCTCGAATATTGGGAAGTCCGGCAGTTCGCGGTGGCGCGCGGCAACGCGGTCGCGACCCGTGAGCAAAAGCGGGTTAAAGCCGACGTCCTGGTGGCGCATTTCCGGCCCGACAAGAAAGGAAATACCTCAGTTTACCGGGTCGACGCCTATGACAATGTGATAATCAAGACTCAAACCGAGACGGCGACGGCAAACCGGGGTGTTTATAATGTCGAAAGCGGTATCGCCACCCTGACCGGATCGGTTAAGCTGACCCGTGACGACAACGAGTTGCAAGGATGCCGGGCCGAGGTCAATCTCAATACCGGGATCAGTAAGATGTTCTCTTGCGCCCCCGAACAAGGTGGGCGCCGCGTGCAGGGGGTTCTGGTGCCGAAAAAGCGCGAACCATGATCGGAAGGATCGAATAAAGCGATGAGCGAGTCCTTGAAAGACATGGGACAGGCCGTCGCCGGCAATGCGGCCGGCTCGACCCGGCCACGGCTCGTCGCCGAAAACACGCGCGGACTCTATGCCGTCAATATCGGCAAGCGCTTCAAGAAGCGCCCTGTTGTCCGTAGCGTCAGTTTGCAGGTCAACCGCGGCGAGGTGGTCGGTCTCCTAGGCCCTAACGGCGCCGGCAAGACGACCTGCTTTTACATGATCACCGGCCTAATTCAGCCCGATGTCGGCAGCGTCATTCTGGATGGCAACGACATCACCGACCTGCCGATGTACCGCCGGGCTCGGCTCGGCATCGGCTACCTACCGCAAGAGGCGTCGATTTTCAGGGGTTTGAGCGTCGAAGCCAATATCCGGGCCGTGCTCGAAGTGGTCGAGCCGAACCGCGAACGCCGAGAAGCCGTGCTCGACGCGCTACTGGCCGAATTTTCGATCACGCATCTTAGGCGCGCGCCGGCGCTGGCGTTGTCCGGCGGCGAACGGCGGCGGGTCGAAATCGCCCGCGCGTTGGCCTCCAATCCGCATTTCGTGTTGCTGGACGAACCGTTCGCGGGCATCGACCCGATCGCCGTCGGCGATATCCGCGATCTGGTGGCGCACCTCAAGGACCGCGGCATCGGTGTCTTGATCACCGATCACAATGTCCGGGAAACACTCGATATCGTCGATCGGGCGTATATTCTGCATGACGGCGCGGTGCTGATGGAAGGCGCCCCCTCCGAAATTGTCGCTCACAAGGATGTAAGGCGTGTTTACCTTGGGGAAAGATTCAGCCTGTAAAAACACTCACTAAGTGTATCTAGGATAAGCATTTATGGTGCTCGGACCACGATTGGATCTGCGTCAGAGCCAATCTCTGGTGATGACGCCGCAACTGCAGCAAGCGATCAAATTGCTGCAGATGTCCAATATTGAGCTATCCGAATTTATAGAACAGGAAATCGAAGAAAATCCGCTGCTCGAACGCGAAGATATCGAGGGTGGCTTCGAAGGCGAAGCTGAAAGTGCGTCAGCGGATTCCGGCGAAGACCAATCCGCCGGCGATGGCGATTCCAGTGCTGACGATTTCGATAGCGATACGCTATCGCTTGACGATCCGGCCTATGACGATTCGGAATTTCTACCCGATGCGGCCGACCATGCGACGTCCGAAAGTATGGGGGCGGAGGAGCGGGCGCTCGATACCGATTACGAGAATGTTTATGAGCCCGAATCGGCTTCCGACGGGGCTGGGGCTGACGCCGGTCAGCAGGATGGAGATGGTCTTCTGTGGAATACCTCGGGTGCCAGCGGCGGTGGAGGTTTCGATGACGAGCTAAGCGGCATGGAAAACATCGCGGCTAATGAAACAACCCTTCGCGATCATCTCATCGGCCAGATCAACGTCGATTTTACAGATACGGTCGATGTCATTATCGCCGGGCGTTTGATGGATATGCTGGACGATAACGGCTGGCTCAGCGGCGATCTCGAGCCGGTTGCGGTTGCGCTTGGCTGCACAATCGACCGGGTACACGCCACACTTGCCAAGTGCCAGCAGTTCGATCCGCCCGGAATTTTTGCGCGTTCGCTGTCAGAATGCCTTGCTCTGCAGCTTCGCGAAAAGGACCGTCTTGATCCCGCGAT
>JAQBZY010000016.1 GCA_027620395.1 Pseudomonadota bacterium | reverse complement strand
TAGCAAAGGCCGGCGTCCCAAGGGATCGCCGGCCTTCGCCGAAAGAATTGGTCGGCCAGTCAGCGTGAGTAGAACTCGACCACCAGGTTCGGTTCCATCTGTACCGGATACGGCACGTCAGCGAGCTTCGGCGCCCGAATGAAGGTGCCGCGCAGCCGCTGATGATTGACTTCGAGATAATCCGGAACATCACGCTCGGTGCTTTCGGTGGCCAGCAAAACCAACGGAATTTGCCTGGACCTCTCGCGCACCTCGATGACGTCGCCATCGGACACCATGTACGACGGAATGTTGACGCGCTTGCCATTGACGGTGACGTGGCCGTGGTTAACAAACTGGCGGGCGGCAAACACTGTCGGCACGAACTTCATGCGATAGACGACGGCATCCAGGCGGCGCTCGAGGAGACCGATCAGGTTCTCCGAGTTGTCGCCACGCCGCCGCGTCGCTTCCTGATAATAACTGCGGAACTGCTTTTCCGAGATGTTGCCGTAATAGCCCTTGAGCTTCTGCTTGGCCATCAACTGCAGTCCATAGTCGGACGGCTTCTTGCGGCGCTGGCCGTGCTGGCCGGGGCCATATTCGCGCGTGTTGACGGGGCTCTTCGGGCGGCCCCAAAGATTGACGCCTAAGCGGCGGTTGATCTTGTATTTGGATTGCAGGCGTTTGGTCATGTTTACGTCCCCTCGTTTACCGGGTGTCGGTTACTGGCCCGGTAGTCCGACCCGCTGATCAGCGGCGGCGGGGCATGGCGAAACAAAGCCGCCAGCCCACATTCCCAGGCATGAAGGCCGGGAATATAGGGAAAACGCTCGGAATGTCAAAGCCTCAGGACTGGTGAACCGGCAAACATCTCCAGCCGGCTTGGAGCCTGCCTAGGTCCAACTCAGGCCGTCGGCACTCAGATCGGTGAGCCAGCCGGCTTCTAGCCACGCCTTGAGCAGGCCAGCGGCCCGGACGGCGGCGGCGTCTGGGTCGCCGAATTCGGCCAAAACCTCGCAAAGTGCCGCGAAATCGCCGCCCGATCTCAGGCAATCGAGCCCCGCCGCCTCATCCACCGGTAGCGGCCGATAGCGCACCTGCAAGCTTTCCAGGTCGCGCCAAACCCCCCACAGTCCCCGGGCTCGGACAAGGGCTCGGGTGCGGCTTCCGGGTCGCGTTCCGCCGCCACCGCCCGTTGAAATGGCGCCACATCGACGGCGAGGCGGACAATATTGAGCGAGCGATGGAATTCGAAGCGTAGCCCGGGCCAGGCTTCCGCCGGCACCGCCGCCAGGGCCGGCATGCCGACCGGTTCGCTGTCCGGCGCATCGAACGCGAGACCGAGCGCCCACTCGAAGGCGGCCATGTCGGCAACAACGGGCAAGTTCCGCCAAGGATCGGCTTCCCTCAGCCATGCCGAAAAACCGGCGCCCAGCCAACGGATCGATCGGGCCCGAGACGGATGCGCGCGGACAAACGCTACCGCCGCGTCCCCGAACTGGTCGTCGCCGAGCAAGGTGTGAACGGCCGGAAAGTCCTCGCCCATGACTTCGAGCAGCCGGGCCAGATAGGCGTGATCGTAAACCTTGAGAAACGGCCCCCGGTCCTTCAGATGACGTTCAATATCGTTCCCGCCGGCGAGCAGCCGGTCTTGAAAAAGGCGCTGTAATTCGGCAAGCCCCGTGTTCACGCGGCGGCTCCATGTCCGGCTTTGCCAGCGGCCTCGCGGGCGAGTTGCAATTCCGCCACCAAGTCGGCGAACGGCGGAATGTTGGCATCGCGCTCGATCATCGTCGGCACCGGCCCGAGCAACCGGATGGTATCTCGATACAGATCCCAAACCGGATCCGCGACCGGCGCATCGTGCGTGTCGACGATGTGATCGCCGTTGTTTTCGTGCCCGGCCAAATGAATTTGCCGGATCCGCTTGGCCGGCAAACCGGCGATATAATCGGCCGCGTCGAAGCCGTGATTGAAGGCCGACACATAGACGTTGTTGACGTCGAGCAGAAGTTCGCAATCGGCGCGCTCGGAAAGCTCGCTCAAGAATTCCCATTCGCTGCGCGCATCGGCGGTGAAAGTCACATAGGTCGAAGCATTTTCGAGCGCGATACGGCGGCCCAGGAAATCCTGCACCTGTCCGACCCGGTCTGCGACGTGGACGAGGGTCTCCGCAGTCAACGGCAACGGCAGCAAGTCGTGCAGATTGACGCCGTGCGCGCCGGTCCAACAAAGGTGATCGGAAATCACCTCTGGTTGCAGCCGCTCGGCCAAGTCCATGAGGCCTTGCAGATAATCCCGGTCCAAAGGATCCGGTGCGCCAATGGAAAGCGAAACGCCATGCATGACGATCGGATAGTCGTCACTTACCCGCATCAGATTTCGCATCGGCATGCCGCCGACGCCGATGAAGTTTTCCGAGATGATCTCGAACCAATCGACGCCGTCGGCGGCGTTCGCGCCACCGAGAATATCCGGAAAATGCTGCGGCCGGAAGCCGAGTCCGAAGCCGGAAAAATTGTGGGCTCTGCTTTTCATGCTCGAATGCTAGCTGAAAAACGGATCGGGAGGCCAACAAACCGGCCCCCCGAAGGGTTTCAAGACGACAGATCCGGCGAGATTACTTCGCTACCTTGCCGCCCTTTTCCATGCATTCCTTGGCGGTGGCGGTCGAAACCCAGCCCAGACCCTTGCAGGAATTCAGACCCTTGCAGTCGTTCTTCGCACTCTTGCAAGAACCCTGACCCTTGCAGGCATTGGCGCCAGCGCACTTGACGCTGTCGGCCAAGGCCGACGACGGCGCGGCGGTCATGGCGGCGCCGGAAATGAACAACGCAGCGGCGGCGGTCGCCAGGGTCATGCCGATCATTCTATTTTGGATGGACATCGTCGAGGACTCCTACATGATGAAAAAATATTACCGGGCTTCCTTGCTGGCACCAACAAGTGTAGCCATGCGCGCCGCAAAGGCCCGTCACGATGCCATCGCATGTCCTCACAATGGTGTGAAAGAAACTTGAACCGCCAACGAAGTCAGGCTTCGAGTTCGGTATCCCAGTAAAGAAAATCCCGCCAGCTTTCGTGCAGATAATTTGGCGGGAAGGCGCGGCCGTTGAACTGCAATTCGTTACAGGTCGGCCTGTCGGGAGCCCGCAACGGGTACATTTTCACCTCTCGCGGGATTTTATGCCCCTTGGTCAGATTGCAAGGCGAGCAGGCGGTGACGACATTTGCCCACGTGGTGCGGCCGCCACGCGAGCGCGGCACAACGTGGTCGAAAGTCAAATCTTCGGTCACGAACCGGTCGCCACAGTATTGGCAGGCAAAGCCGTCACGGAGAAAGACGTTGAACCGCGTGAACGCCGGCTGGCGGTTCATCGGAATGTATTCCTTGAGCGCGATGACGCTCGGCAGCCGGATCGCCAGACTCGGCGAATGCGCGATCCGGTCATATTCGGAAACGACCGTGACCCGGCTCAGGAACACCGCCTTGATCGTGTCCTGCCATGACCACAGCGACAGCGGATAATAGCTGAGCGGCCGGAAATCGGCGTTCAAGGCCAACGCGGGAAAGCCGTCGATCGACATCGGATACAAAATCTCCTGGCCGGTCGGTGCCGACAATACACCATCTTGCGGAAAAGCAAAATATCCGAGAATGAATCTTTCGTCAGCGCCGAAGGCCGATCGAGGCCGCCAGACGGCGTTATTTCAAGCCTTGCAAATCGATGCCGAAACAATCGGCAAGGAAAAACATTCCGGCCTTGATGCCGTCGTCGTCAAGGCCGTGTCCGAGCCCAGGCCGGCCCAAGCCCTCGGCCCGGACACCGACGCCCCTGAGCGCTTCCAGCGCGGCCGGCATGAAGTCGAACGGCACGACTTCGTCGGCTTGACCATGGCACAACAAAACCGGCGGCTTGGCGCGGATTTCGCTTTCCAAGACATCCGGGCCAACCAGCATCCCGGAATAGGCCAAGACGCCGGCCACCAGCTTCGGCCGACGGAGACCGACATGCAGGCACATCATGGCGCCCTGCGAGAACCCGACTAAGGCCAGATCCCTGTCGGTGAGCCCATGCGCACCGAGTTCGGCATCGATGAAAGCGTTGAGTATCGGCGCCGCCATTCGGGCGCCGTCCAAGCGGCCGTCCGGGCCGGCGTTGTTGAGGCTGAACCATTGATAACCGAACGGCGCGCTTTCGAATGGGAACGGCGCATTCGGCGCGACAAACCGGGCGTCGGGAAGAACGCGCTGGCAATACGGCGCGAGCCCGATCAGGTCTTCCCCGTCGGAACCGACGCCGTGGCAGAACATCACCAACTGGCGGGGTTTCCTGCCATTGGCAGGATCGACGGCGGGGCCGGAGAGTCTTACGATTTCCTGGTCATCGGTCATGAGCGGCTCCGGATCATCTCTGATGCAAGAAGTATCCGGAAAACTTTGCTAGAGCAAATCCCGAGCGGCGAATAAGCCGGCGGCGACGGTTTGCCGCCAAAACAAGCACCTGGGCGAGAAATGCTCTATGGTGATCTCCATTTGAAACCTAGGCTCAATCGCCTTGCCGACCCGTTGCAGGAACCCGCCGCCGCATGACCGTCGTCACCCGATTCGCGCCAAGCCCGACCGGATATCTACATCTTGGGCACGCCTATTCGGCTCTGTTCGCGGCGCAAGCGGCGCACGATGCCGGCGGACGATTCCTGCTCAGGATCGAAGACATCGACCCGGGCCGGTGCCGGTCTGAATTCGACACTGCCATCTCCGAAGACTTGGCTTGGCTCGGCCTGGCCTGGGAAACGCCAGTCCGCCGGCAGTCCGAACACTTGCCCGATTACCAAGCCGCGCTCGACCGGCTTGCCGGTGGGGGCCTGATCTATCCGTGTTTCTGCACCCGGAAGGACATCGCCGATGAAATCGCCGCCGCCGGCGGCGCGCCACAGGGACCGGACGGGCCGGTCTATCCCGGCATCTGCCGAACGATTGCCGCCGGCGAGCGCCGCGAGCGAGTTGCCACTGGTCAAGCGCACGCACTTCGGCTCGACATGGCCGCAGCTTGCCGGCGTGCCGGCCCGCTATCGTGGCAAGACGATAGCCGAGGCAAGATCGCGGCCCGGCCGGAACGGTTCGGCGACATCGTGCTGGCCCGCAAGGAAGTGCCGACCAGCTATCACCTTTCGGTCACCGTCGACGACGCCTTGCAAGGCGTGACGCTGGTGACGCGCGGCGAGGACTTGAACGATGCCACCGACATACATCGATTGCTTCAGGCGTTGCTCGGATTGCCGACGCCACTTTACCGGCATCACCGCTTATTGACCGACACTCGGGGCCGCCGGCTCGCCAAACGCGACCGGGCAGCGACGATCCGGTCCTTGCGGGAGGCTGGGCGGACACCAGCCGAGGTTCGCGCACTTACCGGATTGGCGGCAACGTGATGCGGCGCCCAATTCGGACGCTGATCTTGATGGTCTGGGCTGTATCGTCGGCGCCCGCCTTCGCCGACGATTTCCTGGGTCGGATCGCCGAGATCGTCGATGGCGATACGGTTCTGCTCGCCGAGCCGATCGAGGACAGCCGAGAAATCCGTCTGGTCGGCATCCAGGCGCCGAAGCTGCCGCTCGGCCGGCGCAATTTCAAGACCTGGCCACTCGCCGATGAGAGCAAGGCGGCGTTGGCGCTTTTGGCCCTTGGCCGGACAGTCAGGCTCCGCTTCGGCGGCGTCCGGAAGGACCGCTACAACCGCTGGCTGGCGCATTTGGAAATCGCCGAGGACGGTATCGCGGCGCTTTGGCTGCAGGGCGAGATGCTGCGGCTTGGCATGGCCCGGGTCTACAGCTTCAGGGACAACCGCTGGCGGGTCGCCGAAATGTTGGCGCTGGAACGAGAGGCCCGGGCGGCCGGCCTCGGCATCTGGGGCAACTCCTTTTACGCCATTCGCGATCCCGCCGCCGACGCTCTAAAGCCGTTGCTCGGCTCGTTCCAAGTGATCGAAGGTCGGGTCCGCGCCACAGCCAAAATCAAAGGTACGGTCTATCTCAATTTCGGTGCCGACTGGCGGACCGACTTCACCGTCACCATTGAAAAAGCCGATGTGCCGCTGTTCGCCGACACCGACCCGCTGCGTCTGCAAGGGGCTCGAATTCGGGTCCGTGGTTGGCTAAAAGACCGGAACGGGCCGATGATCGTCGCCACCCATCCCGAGCAGATCGAGCCCGTGACCGACCGCCGGACGCCTTGAGCGTCGTTCGGTGGTTGGCGGCGCCCCTGAACCGACCTAAATTGGAACCATCGAGGGAATTAACGGAGACGACATCATGGCTCGGTTCGCCAAATCCTGGCCGGGTATCCTTGCGGGCGCCTTGCTGTTGCCGATAGTGCTCGGCGGCTGCGAGACCAACCGCGCCACCGGTGAGCAAAGTTTCACCGCCTTCATGTCGGAAGAAGACGAAGCCCGCGTCGGCGCCGAGGAAAACCCGAAGATGCTGAAGGAATTCGGTGGCGCTTATTCCGACGCCCAGCTCGCCGCCTATGTCACATCGATTGGTCAGCGTCTGACCGCGGTTTCGGAAATTCCCAATCAGAAGTTCCGTTTCACCGTCTTGAACGACAAGACCGTGAACGCCTTCGCGCTGCCGGGCGGGTACGTGTACATCAGCCGCGGCCTAATCGCACTTTGCGAGGACGAGGCGGAACTCGCCGGCGTCATTGGCCACGAAATCGGCCACGTCAGTGCCAGGCATACGGCGGCCCGATATTCGTCAGCAATGGCGACCAACCTCGGCCTCACCGCCTTGGGCGTCGTCGGCAGCATGTTGGGCGTGCCGTCCGGCGTCGGCAATCTTGCCTCGCTGGGGGCGCAGGCGGCGCTGCAAGGCTACTCCCGCACCCAGGAAATGGAGGCCGATCGCCTGGGCGTCCGCTACATGACCCGCGCCGGCTACGATCCACATGCGCTCAAGACTTTTTTCTCCAAGCTCGATGCCAATACCCGGATCGAGGCCAAGAAAGAGGGCCGGCCAGCGGATATTTTTTCGGTCATGTCGACGCATCCGAGAACGGCGGAGCGGATTCAACAGGCAGCGCATTTGGCCGACACCTCGACGCCGAAGGATGCGATCATCGGCCGCGCGCCGTTCCTGGACCGGATCGACGGCATCATCTTCGGCGACGATCCGAAACAGGGCTTCGTGCGCGAGAACGACTTCATTCATCCTGATTTGGGATTCCGGTTCACTTTTCCGCCCGGCATGAAGATCGCCAATACGCCAAGCAAGGTCTCCGCCGCCGACAGCCAGGGGACGGCAATCATTTTCGACGCCGAGGATCCACGCGTCGCCAGCGGCATGCCGAATTTGCGTGATTATCTGCGATCAGCCTGGGGCGCCAAGCTGACATTGAGCGGTGTCGAACAAATCACCATCAACGGTTTGGATGCCGCCACCGGCCAGGCCCGCGCCAATACCAGCACGGGCATCCGCGATATTCGTCTGGTCGCCATCCGTCTCGACCGCGATCATATCTACCGTTTCACATTCGTGACCCCGCCGCAGTTGAGCGGACGGATGTCGGACGCGCTGAGACGCACCACTTATTCGTTCCGTGCCATGAGCAAGGCTGAAGCCGACGGCGTTCTGCCGCCACGGATCCGCGTCACCACCGTCAGGGCCGGCGACACGCCGGTGATTTTCGCAAATTCGATGCCATTTGGACGATTCAGCGACGCTTGGTTCCATGCGCTCAATATGAACGTTCTCGGCGACGGCTTGGCGGTCGGCGAAAAGGTCAAGATCGTCACCAAGTAGGCGCCAAGCAATGCGTGACTTGTCCCATTAGGAAAAATATCGCCCCGCTGGCATGCTTCGAGACGGGCACTACGTGCCCTCCTCAGCATGAGGTGATTTATTCGGTATTAAATAGTTCGCCTCATCCTGAGGAGGCTGGCAGGCCGTCTCGAAGGAGGAGCGAATTCACCCAGCCAGCGTGAACAAATTTTTCAAAAACGCCGTCGCCTCGTCGTAAATGCCGCCGGCCTCGCTTTCACGCGGCCCGGCGACATTTAGGACTTTTGGCCGCTTCGCTTCCAACCACTTGAGTGCCGCGAGCGGCGAACGGCTGCGACCCAAGTCGACGATCAGGAATGGTTTCGCGGTGGCCCGAGCATGATCGAGGGCGAGCTTGGTGCCACCCTCGGGCTCGCCTCGGGTCAAAATCAGCGTGGCGTCGGAATCCTCGACGTTTTTGAGTGTCCGCCCGGCGTAATCGGTGCCGGCGGTTTCGCGGACAGGATAATAGCCGTCGATCGGACCGTCCTCGGCGCGCCGCCCCTTCGGCACCCAGCCGCCGGCCTTGAGCCCAACGGCGAGCGCGACATCAAGCGCGGCGCGGTCGACGCCGGTCTGGGCGCCCGACACGATCTTTTCTGGGAGGCCGCCCGGCACTGTCGGCACACTAGCTCCCGGCGACGGCCCGATCAGGCCGCCTGCAGGATTTGTTCGAGCTTCTGTGTCGCTTTTTCGAGGTCGGTCTTTTCGACGGCGGCAAGTTCGGACGCCAGCCGGTCGCGGGCCTGCTCGTAGATCTGCCGTTCGCTGAACGATTGATCGGGCTGGCCGACGTTGCGGTGTAGATCGCGCACCACTTCGGCAATCGACACCGGATCTCCGGAGTTGATCTTGAGCTCGTATTCCTGGGCCCGGCGGCTCCACATGGTCCGCTTGATTCGGGCCCGGCCCTTGAGGGTCTGGACCGCTTCGTCCATCCGCTTTTTCGAGGACAGCTTGCGGAGCCCCGAATTGGCGGCCTTGAACACCGGCACCCGGAGCGTCATCCGGTCGCGGTCGAAGCTGATAACGAACAACTCCAACTTGTGCCCGGCGATGGTTTCTTCCTCGACGCTCATGACTTTGCCGACGCCATGCGTCGGATAGACCACGAAGTCGCCGGGATTAAATAACATTTCGACTGTCGCTGTTTTTGCTTTGCTCATCATTCCACCGAAAAGGGCCCCGACTCGCCAACCGGCTCCAGGACCCTTAATTGGTTGCGGCGATCAACTCAACGCAGCGGCCCATTGCCGCCGTTTCGATCACCCGTTTCGGTCGCAAGAACGGGGCCCAAGGGGCCCCATTCGGCTTTGCGCCATTGGCAGAACCATACCACAAATGTAGGGCCGGGGAAAGGCCGCCGCCGGTCAGCCCTGAAGAGGTTCCGTAAATGGCCTAAAAATGTATATATTACAGATAGTTATGTGCCCTCGCCGGGTTTTTCGCTGAAATACTGAAGCTTGCCGGGCTTATCTTTCCATTCCTCGGCGTCGGCCGGACTTTCACCCTTGCGGCTGATATTCGGCCATATGGAGGCGAACTTTGTGTTGATCTCAAGCCATTTCTCAATCCCCGGTTCAGTATCGGGGACGATCGCCTCGGCCGGGCATTCCGGTTCGCAAACGCCGCAATCGATGCATTCGTCGGGATGAATGACCAGGAAGTTCTCGCCTACATAGAAGCAGTCGACAGGGCAGACCTCGACGCAGTCCTGGAACTTACATTTGATGCAATTTTCGGTGACGATGTAGGTCATTGGGAACTCCGCTCGGATGATGCCCTGGCGAACAACAGAGGGACGTCCGCCAGAACCGTTGACCGTTGCGTAGCACAGCCTTTCGACCTAGACAACCATAGGAAAACTGCGGATTTAACTTGTTCCGGCCTGGGCCTGTCGGCACCTTTGGCCGAATTGCGCAACGACTTCGGAGCCAAAGCATGGACCGCGGGAAATATGCCCAAGCCGTCTCGGCATCGGCCGAGCGGAACAAGGCGCCGATTCTGGACGTGCTCAGGCGGATTCTGCCGAAACAGGGACGCATTCTCGAGATCGCCGCCGGCACCGGCCAGCACGCGGCGCATTTCGCCGACGCCATGCCGGGCCTCGATTGGCAGCCGAGCGACCCGGACGGATCGATGCTCGCCTCCATCGACGCTTGGCGCGATGCTTCCGGGGCCAGCAATTTGCGAGCGCCGATCACCTTGGACGCGACGGCCGAAAGCTGGCCGTTTTCTGAGTTGGACGCCGTCTATTGCGCCAACATGATCCACATCGCGCCCTGGGAAGCCGGCCTCGGATTAATCCGGAACGGGGCCGCGTCACTCAAGATCGACGGCACGCTGGTGCTCTATGGTCCCTACAAAATCGGCGGCAAGCATACGGCAGCTTCGAACGAGGCGTTCGATCAACGCCTCCGCGCCGAGAATCGGCAATGGGGCATCCGAAACCTCGACGACGTTGCACTCGAAGCCCGTCGGATGGGCTTCCAGATCACGGAAACGGTGAAAATGCCGGCCAATAATTTCATGGTGGTGTTTAAGTATTTCGGCGTTGCCGATTGACCCGCGTTCCGGCGAGCCATCACCGCCCCCGGCGCTTATTCTTTTTGCCTTCCGGCTGCCACGACGCCCGCGCCTTGCCGGAAATGCCCGGCCGGTCGAGGCCAAGCTCGTGCGCTTCCAGGCGCCGGATTTCGTCTCTGAGCCTCGCCGCCTCCTCGAATTCCAGCTCGGCGGCGGCGCTTTGCATGCGTGAATTCAGGCTCGCCAGCACGGCCTGGATGTTGTGGCCGACCAGTTCGGTCTCGCCTGTGACCCCGGTATCGACGGTCAAGTAGTCCTGCTCATAGACGCTTTCGATGATGCTGCCGATCCCCTTCTTGATGCTCTGCGGCGTGATGCCGTGTTCCTCGTTGTAGGCCGTCTGTTTGGTGCGGCGGCGGTTGGTTTCGCCGATGGCGTAATCGAGGCTGGCGGTCATCCGATCAGCATACAGGATCACCCGGCCGTCGATGTTCCTAGCCGCGCGGCCGATGGTCTGCACCAAGGACGTCTTCGAGCGGAGAAATCCTTCCTTGTCGGCATCGAGGATCGCCACCAGGCCGCATTCCGGAATATCCAAGCCTTCGCGCAACAAATTGATGCCGATCAGCACGTCGAAGGCGCCGAGCCTTAAATCCCGGATGATCTCGATCCGCTCCAGGGTTTCGATGTCGGAATGCATGTAGCGGACCCGGACGCCATGTTCGTGCAGGTATTCCGTCAGGTCCTCGGCCATCCGCTTGGTCAGTGTCGTGACCAGCACCCGCATGCCTTTGGCGGCGACGGCGCGGCATTCACCAAGCAAATCGTCGACTTGGGTTTCAACCGGCCTGATAAAGCATTCCGGATCGATCAGCCCGGTCGGGCGCACCACCTGTTCGACGATGACGCCGCCGGT
>JAQBZY010000015.1 GCA_027620395.1 Pseudomonadota bacterium | reverse complement strand
CGCGCGCCCACAGACTGACGTCGCGGCCGGAGCGGCGGAGCGAGGCGGCGAGCCCGCTGCCCCAGGCGCCGGCGCCGATGATGGCGATCTTGTTCATGCGGTTGTTTTAAGCGATGGCGGCTCTCTCGTCACCCCGGACGTGACGCGATTGTCGGATTATCCGGCTCGCCCGCAACCGTCGCCCCGGACGTGACGTGATTGTCGGATTATGCTGGTCCGCCCGCAACCGTCGCCCCGGACTTGATCCGGGGCCCATGTGACTCCCGGACGCCAAGGACGGAGGTCCCGATTCCAGGGCGCGGCCCTGTACCCTGTCTCAGTTGGATGCCCTGGAATGATGACGCCGTCCTGCAGGCAATGTCGCGAACATGGATCCCGGAACAAGTCCGGGATGACGATTGGCGATGAAAGCGGCGGCGGACGTCTTACGCCTTGACCCCGGCAAAGGCGGCGGGCGGCGCGTCCGGATCCAACGGCCAGCGCGGCCGGGCCTTGAAGTCGAGGCCGTCGGTCATTCCTAAGCGGAACCGCTCAAGCCCGGCCCAGGCGATCATGGCGCCGTTGTCGGTGCAAAGATTTGCCGGCGGCACGACAAGCGTCATGCCTTCGGCGGTGGCGAGTTCGGCGAGGGCGCCGCCAATGCACCGATTGGCGGCGACGCCGCCGGCAACGACCAAATGCCGGCCCGTCGGATGGCTCTCCTTGAACATCGAGATGGCGTTCCGGCTACGCTCGGCCAAGGTCTCGGCGGCGGCCAACTGGAAGCTCGCCGCCATGTCGGCGATGTCGGTTTCGCTGACCTCGTTCAAGGTTTCCAGTGTCCGCCGCACGCTGGTCTTGAGGCCGGAAAACGAAAAATCGCACCCCGGCCGGCCTCGCATCGGCCTTGGCAGATCGAACCGTTTCGGATCGCCGGCACCGGCCTTGGCCTCGATCTTTGGGCCGCCCGGATAACCGAGCCCGAGCAGCTTCGCCGTTTTGTCGAAGGCCTCGCCGAGGGCATCGTCGATGGTGGTGCCGAGCCGCCGGTATCGGCCGACGCCTTCGACGGCGAGCAACTGGCAATGCCCGCCCGAGATCAGCAGCAATAAATATGGAAACGGCACCTCGCCGATCAGCCTTGCTGTCAGCGCGTGGCCCTCCAGATGATTGACGGCGACGAACGGAAGATGGCTCGCCAGCGCGATCGCTTTCCCGGTCATGGCGCCGACCAGGACGCCGCCGATCAGGCCCGGTCCGGCCGTCGCCGCCACCGCCGAAAGATCGCCGAAACCGATCCCGGCTTCGGCCATCGCCTGGCCGACGATGACATCGGTGGCATCGAGGTGTGCGCGGGCCGCGACTTCCGGCACGATGCCGCCATAGGGCTGATGCGCGGCGATTTGCGACAAAACGACATTGGCGAGAATTCGCCGGTCGTCGCTGACCACGGCGGCGGCGGTTTCGTCGCAACTGGTTTCGATGCCGAGCACAAGCACGTAAAAGACCTTTCTCCGTTCCGGTGCGGACTTTACTCTCTCGGGCTGGTATTGACCACGGCAAGGCGGCGGAAGCGCAATACGGCATGAACGACGAACGGCCCATCGTTATCGGCACTCGCGGCAGCCCACTGGCGTTGCGTCAGACCGAGCTCGCCCGGGATGCTTTGGTCAATAGCGAGCCGGCGCTGGCCGAGCCGGGCCGGGTCCGGATCGAGATCATCAAGACCACTGGCGATCAGGTGCAGGACCGGGCCTTGGCCGAGCTTGGCGGCAAGGGCCTGTTCACCAAGGAACTCGATCAGGCGATGGCGGAAGGCCGGATCGATATCGCGGTGCATTCGATGAAGGATCTGGAAACCTGGCTGCAACCCGGGATCAGGCTGGCCTGCATGTTGCCCCGCGAAGATCCTCGCGACGTCTTGATCAGCCGGTTGGGCGGCGGTATCGGCGATCTGCCGAACGGCGCGCTGATCGGCACGGCGTCGATCCGGCGCCAAGCGCAACTGCTGTCGATGCGGCCGGATCTCAAGTTCGGGATTCTTAGAGGGAACGTGCAGACCCGCCTGGGCAAGCTCAAGGACGGCGTCTGCGACGCGACGTTCCTGGCGTTGGCCGGGTTGAAGCGGCTCGGCATGGCCGACGTGGCGAGCGACATCATTGCGCCGGATATATTGCTGCCGGCCTGCGGTCAGGGCGCCGTCGGCATCACGTGCCGCGACGACGACGCCGTGACGCTGACCAGGCTTGCCGCCATCAACGACGCGCCTACTTGGGCGGCGGTGACGTGCGAGCGGGCGATGCTGGCGGTTTTGGACGGATCGTGCCGGACGCCGATCGGCGGATTGGCCGAAATCGAGGCCGGGACGATGCGGCTCCGAGGCCTGGTCGCCAGGGCCGACGGCACGGAAATTTTCCGAACCGAACGCCAGGGCAGTGCCGCCGACGCCGAGAGGATCGGCAAGGACGCCGGTTTTGATCTCCGCGGCCAGGCGCCGGCCAATCTGTTCGGCGCCTAAGGCCGCCTGAAATGCCCAGGCTGATCATCACCCGGCCGGCCGAGGATGGCAGCCAACTGGCGGAATCCCTGCATGATCTCGGTTTCGAAACGGTGTTGGCGCCGGTTTTCGAGATCGTTCCGCTGCCTGGACTAAAGCTCGATCTAGGTGGCGTTCAAGCGCTTCTGATGACCAGCGCCAACGGGGTACGGGCATTTGCCGGACGCAACCCGGAGCGCAATCTCAAAGTCTTCGCGGTCGGAGATGCCACTGCCCGGGCGGCGGTGGATTTGGGCTTCGCGGACGTCGAAAGCGCCGGCGGCGATGTCGACGATCTGGCCCGTTTGGTCGCCGAGCGGGCGCGGCCTAGTGCCGGCATGTTGCTGCATGTGGCGCAGAGCGAGCGGGCTGGCGATCTCTCGGCCAGTCTCGCCGATACTAGCTTCCAAGTGCGCCGGGAAGTTCTTTATGAGGCGCGGCCGGCGGAAAACTTACCCGACCATGCACGGGCGGCCATCGTCGCTTCGCAGTGCGACGGCGTCCTTTTGTATTCGCCAAGATCGGCCCGCCTGTTCGAGGACCTGCTCGCCCGGGCCGGTCTGTCCGACGCCGCAACCGGGCTCGACGCGTTTTGCCTCAGCAACAATGTCCTGAAAGCTCTAAAAGGCCCGTGGCGGCGCCGGGCCGTTGCTGATAAACCCAGTCAGGAATCCTTGCTGCACTTGCTCGCAACCTGCTACCACTAATCCCTGATATCGCGCGCCCGCGCTTACGAGAGGGATTGACGATGGCCGAACGCCCAGACGGCGAAAAAACCGCGTCAGCCGGTGACGGAAAGTCCACCGATAACGCCACTGCTAAAGCCGTTGAGAAATCGGCTGATAAGCCTGCCGAAAAAACAGCGGCCAAGCCTGAGCCGGCAAAAAAATCCGATCATCCGACGGCCAAGGACAACGCCGCCGGATCGGCGGCGAGCCGGGCCGGTGCGGCGGCCGGAAAGCAGGCCAAATCCAGTGGCCCGCGGGCTCTGTTCATTCTCATTCTGATAGTCGTCATCGGTGCCGGCGGCGCCTATGCCTCCAAGGGTCTCTGGCTAGCGAAGGCAAAGGCGCAACTCGCGTCCCTGCCGGTGATCGGAAAGATGTTCGCGGGTCCGGAAACTCAGGCCTCGGCGGCGCTGACCGGGCCAGCCGAGGTCCAGAAATTGGCCGCTCGGATTTCGGCACTAGAGCAGAAATCAACGGCCGATCCCGAAATGGCGGCCTTGAAGGCCGAGCGCGCCCGGGTGCAGGCCAATCTGTCCCAGGCGTTGCAACGGATCGACGATATCGAGCGCCGCATCGCCGATCTTCGCAACATCGCCGGCACCGTCGCGGCTGCAGGTGCCGGCGCTGCCGATCTCGGGCTGTTGCTGTCGCGGCTGAATGCGTTGGAGACTTCCGGCGCCGTGACCAGGACCGAGGTTCAGTCGCTTTCGGCGAAAATATCTGACGCTGCAGCCTCCGGAGCCGGCGCCGACGCCAAGGCGCGGGCGACTGTCTTGGCCGTGGCGCAATTGCGGAGCGCGGCGCTTTCCGGTGCGCCCTACGAAAGTGCGCTCAAATCGTTCGCCGCCCTGGCCGGCGATAATCCGGCGCTGAAGGCGGCGGCGCGTGGGCTCGCCGCCGGCGCCACCGGCGGATTGCCGACGGAAGCATCGCTCCGGACCGGCTTCGGAAAAATTGTCGGGCAGATCATCACCATGGCCGGTGCCGGTGGTGACGGCTGGTTCGAGAAGGCCGCGACCCGGCTCAAAACCTTGGCGACGCTTAGGCGGACCGACGGCAGCGCCGCCGACAGCACGGAAAACGCCGTCGCGGTGATCGAAGCGAAGCTCGCTGCCGCCGACCTGGGCGCGGCGTTCGATCAGGCGCAATTGCTCAGGGACAAGCTCAATGCTGAGGCCCGCGCCTTGCTCGAAGGCTGGCTCGCCCAGGCCCGGGTCCGGATCGACGCCATCCGCGGTCTCGATGCCATGCAGGCGCACGCCGTCGCGGAACTTGGCGGCGGATGAGGCGGACCTGAAAAATGTGGCGCTGGCTCAGATTTTTAGTCTTACTCGTTGCCGTGACTTTCGCCGTCGTTTGGATGGTCCAGAATCCGGGCTCGGTGACGTTGCAATGGCGCGGATGGCGCTTGGACACCTCGGCCGGCATCCTGTTCGCCGTCACCGCCCTGATCGCCATCGTTGCCGCGGTGATCTATCGCGCTTGGAGTTTCATTCGCCGGGTACCCGGTGAAATCGGCGATGCTTTCCGCAATCGCCGTACCCGCAAGGGATATGAATCACTGACCCAGGGCATGGTCGCGGTCGCTGCCGGCGACGCCGATGAGGCAGCGAAGCAGGCTCGGCGCGCCACCTCGCTTCTGGATGCGCCGCCCTTGACGATGCTGCTGTCGGCGCAATCAGCGCAGCTTGCAGGTGACGATAAGGCGGCGGCGGGGTTTTTCACCTCGATGCTCGACAATCCGGAAACGGAATTTCTCGGCGTCAGGGGCCTTCTCAATCAGGCGCTGAAGGCCGGCGACCACGACGCCGCGCTCAAGCTTGCCAGTCGGGCCTACCGCCTAAAACCGAAAAGCGAGTGGGTGGCCGGCACATTGTTCGATCTGCAGACGCGCAACGGCGCCTGGATCGACGCCGCCGGCACCACCGACGACATGGCCCGGGGCAAGCTTCTGCCCAGGCCCGATGCCGACCGCCGCCGCGCCGTCGTTGCCTTCGAACTCTCAGCCGATGCCGCCAAGCTTGGCGACCATGACGCATCGCTGCGGCATCTGAAATTGGCGGTCGATCTGGCGCCGGATTTGGTCCCGGCCATCGTCGCGCTGATGCGCCGTCAAGTTGCCAATGGCGCGCACCGGAAAGCCGCTGCGCTGGCCGAAAAAACCTGGCAAGCGGCGCCGCATCCGGATTTAGTTTCGCCCTATTGGGACGCCCGCCGCGCCGCCGATGGCCTGGCCAGGGTCAAGGCGACGGAAAAGCTGGTCGCCGGCAACAAGTCGCATGTGGAGAGCCATCTGGCGCTGGCCCGCGCATCGTTGGCGGCCGAACTTTGGGGCGAAGCGAGGCGGCATCTCGGCGCCGCCGGTGCCGGCAAGGACGGGGTCGATGCGTCGGCTCGGGTGTGCCGGATGATGGCCGAGTTGGAAGAGCGCGAACACGGCGATCTCGTCAAGGCGCGCGAATGGCTGGTTCGTGCCGGCAATGCCAACGCCGATCCGATGTGGGTCTGCGCCGATTGTGGCAACGCCGTCCAGGATTGGTCATCGAGATGCGGCAATTGTCAGGGCTTCGACACATTTTCCTGGCGCCAGCCGCCGCACATTGCCGCGCTGGCCGCGGTGGGTGGCGAGGGTGGCGATGCGACGCCCAAGCTGGCGCCGCCCGACGCCGATAAATCCGCCGCCGCCATCGGGGGCTAATCCGTGCCGGCACCAGCCGCCCGCCCAATTCGCACACTCCGGGAATTCACCGCCACCGACGGCGTGGGGACACGGTTACGCGGCATGGCCCGCTCGGCGGCCATCTGGGCCCTTTCCGCCGGCCGCTCACCGCTGCGTTCGAACGGCTGGGTCCGGTTCCCCTATTATCACCATGTCTTCGACGACGAGCGGGCCGGCTTCGAAAGGCAGCTTCGCTATTTCAAGAATGTCGCCGATATCATCGGCATCGACGATGCCGTCAGCATGATTTCGTCCGGTCGGTCTAGTCCGGGCCGCTACATCTGCATAACCTTCGACGACGGATTCAAGAACTGGATCGAGAACGCCGTGCCGATCCTTGTCGACGCCGGCGCCACGGCGGCGTTCTTTGTCGCCGCCGGTTATATCGGCAGCTCACCCGAGCGCGACCGCGATCGGCTGGTGGAATTTTACGAGGACGGCAACCGGTTGATGGAGTTTCTCAGTTGGCAGGATTGCCAGCGGATGCAGGATGCCGGCATGAGCATCGGTTCGCACAGCGTCAATCATGTGCATCTTCTCAATCTCGATGATGATGCGGCGGCGGCCGAGTTGGCGCTTTCCAAGCAGATGATCGAGCAAAATACCGGCCAGCCGTGCCGCCACTTTTGCTGTCCGTTCGGCCGCGCCGGCATCGATTACGATCCGTCGCGCCATCCCGGCATGGCCAAGGCCGCCGGCTACAGCTCGTTTTTGACCGGACACCGGGGCGCCAACCGGGCCGGCGCATCGGCGTTCGATATCCGGCGCGATCATCTGCTCGCTAATTGGGGCGATCATCAGCTCCGCTATTTCCTGGGCGCGCCCAATTGAGTGGCGCCGGCCAAGGGGCGCTCCGTCCAGCATCGGCCGAAGACGCTCCTGCGTTGACGGCGTTCCTGTCCGGCCTCGGTCTGGCGATGCCGGATGGGCCGGACGCCGTGATCCGGCATTGGCGGGCACTCTGGATCGACAATCCGGCGTTGGCCCGGCACGCACCCGATGTGGCGCTCGGGTGGGTGCTGGAAGATGGCGGCGCGATCCGGGGGTTCTTCGGCAACATTCCGCAGCTCGCGCACGTCGGCGACGCCGAGATCCTGGTCTCAATCGCCCGCGCTTGGGCGGTCGAAAAATCCTACCGCGGCGAGACACCCCGTCTCTGCGAAGAATTCTTTTCGCAGACCGGCATCGATCTGGTGCTTATTTCGTCGGCCAGTGCGCCGGCCGGCAAGCGGTGCCTCGACTTCGGCGGCGCCCGGATGCCGCAACCGGGATACGGCGACATTCTTTATTGGATCGTCGATGCGCCGGGGTTCTTGCGAGCCGCATTCCGGAAAAAGGGCCGTGCCGCGGCGACCGCTTGGTGGCTCGGGTTGGCCGCCTCGGTGCCACTCGATTTCACCATGCGGCTTTCCGGAAGACGCCCCTATGGCCGCCTTGATGGTGTGACGCCGGTGCCGATCTCGGGGGTAGACGCTGATTTCGACGAGCTTTGGCGGGCGAAACGGCGGGAGCTTCCGGAAACGCTTTTCGCATGCCGGGATGCAACGACTCTCAAGTGGTACTTCGGCCTGGGTGCGGGCGCGGCCGAAACCCGGTTTCTGCGTCTGGACAGGGACGGCAAGCTCCGGGGCTATGCGGTGTTGGTCCGTGAGGATGCGCCGGCGATCGGGCTCAAGCGGATCAAGATCGCCGATCTGATGTTGATCGAAGACGATCCGAAACTTTTGGCGGCGCTGCTGGCCGGCGCTTATGAATATGCGCTGGCCAAGGGCTGTCACGTGGTCGAACTGGTCGGACTGCCGGCCGGATTGCGCGCCCAAACGCTTCGCCATAAGCCGTATTCTAGGCCCATGCCGACGTTTCCGTTTTTCTATAAGGCGCTCCAGCCCGATCTCGAGGTCAGATTGGCCGACCCAAACGCTTGGTACGTGACAGCTTTCGACGGCGACACAGCGTTGCTCTGAGAAAGCGCCACCCTGGACAGCCGACTTGACAGATCAAACACTCGGTGTAGGTTTCGGCCCGCCCGGCGCCGCTTTAGCTCAGTTGGTAGAGCACATCATTCGTAATGATGGGGTCGTCAGTTCGAGTCTGACAAGCGGCACCATTTCTCCCCCATTTTATTTCTTCGTACCTGGGCGATTTTGTCCCCGTTTCGAAACGATTCCGATCAGGCGATCAGGTTGACGAAGCTGCCACGGCCGAGCGATTGGTCGAAGCCGCCGGCACTGATCCGCCCGAAGACCTGATCCAAATTACTGGAAAAGCCGAGGTTTCGTTGCAGGTTCTCCAACGTGTCGATGCGGCCAGCGGCGATGTTGATGGCATTGCCGAGCCGGCTAAGCGCCTCTCTGGCGTCGGCCCGGCTCAATGTCTGTAGATTTCCGATGCCGAGGCCTTGCGAATCGAGCGCTTGCGGCAAAACCGATATCGAGCCGCCGAACTGGGTGGTTTGAATGCCGATCCTGGGCGACGCCCCGGATATCAGGTTGGCGTTGCCGAAGGCGGCGGCGGCCACCAGGTTGTCGATGGCGGCGATGGCGCGCCGCAGCCCGGATTGGATATTGGTCCGGGAAATCCGCGTTCCTTCGCCGGCTGCCGCCGAACCGCTGGTGCCGAAGGCGACCCCGTTGTAGTCGCGGAGATCGGCGCTGGCTGAGACCAGTCCGTCGTCGGTGGCGATTTGGGCATTGGCATGCAGCGTCCGCAGCGCGTTCAAGATGGCGTAGCCGGCGTCGAGGGCCCGGGCAACGGCGGTGTTGGCGGCGCCGACGCTAAGTTTTACCTGGCCCTGACCGCGGGACGCCGCAAGGGCGGCGGGCAGTTCGCCGGCGCCGAGCCTAGCCGCCGAGGCGCTGCTGATCCGGCCGGCCTGAATGAGCGCGCTCCGCCCATCGGTGGCGAAGCCGATCGCAACGGCGGCGCTGATCTCGGCCACGGGCAGCCTCCCTTGTCGTTCCCGTTCCGGCTCTGACGTTCTGACGCCGGCCAGCGTGCTTTCGGCGCAAAGTTAGCAGACTGGGCGCTACACCGGGAATCTTAATACCCATGCCAGCAGTTATCTCGGCTGCGGCTCGACCCCGGGATCGGCCTCAAGGCCACCGATCAACCGCGCGAATCGAGGACAAATTTGGCGTGCCGTCCGGCCGCTGGCTTCAGCCGGCGGCTCAAAAAAGGTCAAAGACAGGCTTCGAGCGGGACAAAAATCGATCCTGGCAAGGCGGCGGCCGAATTACGGGCATGCGAGACTGGACCTCGGCGGAGCCCGATTGTTTAAAATACTTCTTTTGTTTCAAATAGATATGCGAACGGCTAACAATTAGCGCCGCTATCGGTCCGACGGCGTTAGTAATTTATTAAACAAATCAATGAGTTATGGGGTGTCTTTAACGACATCTGTAGTTGACGCCGGCAAGCGCCGCGGTTAATTCGTTAACCGGTAGATATAGTCCGGCTCGATTCTTTGGGCCACGACATCTGGGCGCGCCAAGGGCATCCGGGAAATGCCGCCGGCGCAGTTGAAAGCCCCCTCAGCGTCGTGCCGGATAGTTCTGGGATCTGGGCCATGAATAAAGCGTCTTATACGATTTCGTGTGCGTCGCAATTCCGCGACGCCGTCAATTCGCTGGCGGAACGCCGTCAAGTCAACATTGGTGATCTTGCCAGATCGATCATATTGATCATTCCGCTGCACGACATTCAATCATTCTCCGATCCTGGCGAGCCGGCTCCCGATGACCGCGAAACGGTCATCCTGAAATCCGGCGTCGCCATCGGGCGACCCTGGCAGCGAAAGCCGAGATTGCAGCTCCGAATACCTGGCGGATTCGATCCGGTTACGATTCGGAAGGCTCTGGCGCTGGCCTTGGCCATGGATCGCGGTGAGACCGAAGTGCGGATCGACGATGGCGGTTTGGTTCCGGTGGAAGAGGTCACCCGGCTCAAGAGCATGCTCTCGGTGCTCGCTTTCGAGCCCCTGCCGAGCGGCGTCGTTACGGTTGCCGACGCGCTGCACGTCCTTGGATTCCCGCCAGGGCGTCGTCCCGATATCGCAACGCTTCGTGCCCGGTTCCGAATGCTGGCCTCCATCCACCATCCGGACAGTGGCTACGGCGACCATCAGCGGATGGCGCAACTGAATTCCGCCATGGACGTCCTGAGGGGCCTCGCCAACTAATCGTTCCGCTTGTGATCAAGGGCCTGGGCCGAGTAGCTTTTGGCGCCGGTTAAGGATCCGGCTAAGCGCGCGAGTTGGGCAAGCGGGAGAAGCAGCTCAAGAACAAGGTTGCGTTGGTGACCGACGACAAGCGCCGTATCTGAGAAGCTCGCCTGCAAGCATTCAAGAGAGAACCCGATGGCCAAGATGAAACTCCTCGTCGCGCGCAAATTTCCAGACGATGTGCTTGCTCGCTGCGGCCGCGACTACGATTGCCGGTTCAATCCCGAGGATCACACCTGGCAGGGGGCCGAGCTTTGCAAGATGGCGGCGGGCATGGACGCGGTGTTGCTGAGTTCCAGAAACAAGGTCTCGGCCGAGGTCGCCGCCGGGATGCCGGATAGCGTCAAGATCATCGCCACGTTCAGCGTCGGTTATGAACACATCGATGTCCCAGCCTGCGCCCAGCGGGGCATCATCGTCACCAACACCCCGGATGTCCTGACCGAAGCGACGGCCGATGTCGCGTTGCTGCTGCTGTTGGTGGCATCGCGCCGGGCCAAGGAAGGGCTCAACATGGTGGTCAAGGGCGAGTGGCGTGGCTGGACGCCGACGCAGCTCCTGGGCCGCCAGGCCGGGGGCCACGTGCTCGGGATTCTCGGCATGGGGCGGATCGGCCGGTCGTTGGCGCATCGCGCCCGGGCGCTCGGCATGGAAATTCATTATCACAATCGTCGTCCGCTCACCGACGATCTGGCCGAAGGCGCCACCTATCACAAGGACGCCGAAAGCCTGTTGAAGGTATCGGAGTTCCTGTCGATCCATTGCGAACTAACGCCCGAGACCGACAAGCTTCTCGACGCCAAGCGGATCGCCATGCTGCCTGCGGGGGCGGTGGTCGTGAACACGGCCCGGGGCGGCATCGTCGATGACGAGGCGATGATTGCGGCCCTCAAGTCCGGCCACATCGCGGCGGTTGGGCTCGACGTTTTCAACAATGAACCGAAGGTGCATCCGGGCTATTTCGATCTGCCGAACGCATTCGTGCTGCCGCACATCGGCAGCGCCACCATCGAAACCCGGAACGCCATGGGCTATCGGGCCTTGGACATCATCGACGCTTACTTCGCCGGCAGGAAGCCCAAGGACGCGCTGGCCGGCTGATCCGCCGCCAGGTCTTAGGCAAAGAAAAAACCCGGCGCCTCGGCGCC
>JAQBZY010000014.1 GCA_027620395.1 Pseudomonadota bacterium | reverse complement strand
GGCCGGCGTTGCCCGGCGCCAATCCGTCGGCGATACTGGTATCCGCCGTTACCGTCGGCGGCATCCTGGCCATCAAGAGATGGCGGCCGACTTGGCCGGGTATTCTGATCGCGATCGCCTGCGGCAGTTTCCTGGCCGCGACCGGATTGGGTGTCGAAACCATCGGCAGCCGCTTCGGCGGCATACCGCATAGCTTACCGGCGCCTGCCCTGCCCCAGATCGACATGATACGGATTGCCGCCGTATTACCCGACGCAGTGGCGTTCGCGCTTTTGGGATCGATCGAATCGTTGTTGTCGGCGGTGGTTGCCGACGGCATGACCGGCCGGCGGCACCGTTCCAACTGCGAACTGGTGGCGCAAGGAATCGCCAACGTAGGTTCGGCGTTGTTCGGCGGCATCTGCGTCACCGGCACCATCGCCAGAACCGCGACCAACGTCCGATCCGGCGCACACGGTCCGATTTCGGGCATGCTGCATTCACTGTTTCTGCTTGGGTTCATGATGCTGGCGGCTCCGCTGGCGTCGTTCATCCCGCTGGCGTCCCTGGCCGGTGTGTTGGCGGTGGTCGCCTACAACATGATCGAAAAGCACGCCATCGCCGCCATTTTCCGATCATCCAAGGGCGATCTGGTGGTCCTTGCCGCCACCTTCCTGCTGACCATCTTCATGGGCTTGACCGAGGGGATTTTGGTCGGATTCTTGATCGGCGTCCTACTGTTCATCGACCGGATGTCCAAATCGGTGGCCGTCGAATACCAGGGGCCGATACTTGCCCGCGATGTCGCCGACACCGCCATCGAAGACCGCCAGTCTTACGATCCGAACACCGCCAGCGACCCCGATACGGTCGTCTATCGGATTTCCGGCGCCTGCTTTTTCGGCACCGCATCGACAGTGGCCTCGGTGCTCGACCGCATCGCCGATCAGCGGCGGAACTTCATCCTCGATTTTCAGTCGGTGCCGTTTCTCGACAGCACCGCCGCCCATGTCATCGAAGGCGCGGCGATCAAAGCCAAGCGGCACGGTTTACGGCTGGTCATCGCCGGCGCATCGCCACAGATCAGGCGAATTCTGGCGGAATTGGGCGTCAAGCCGCCCGACGTCGCTTTCGCTGCCAGCATCGACGATGCTCGGCGCACGATCAGCGTCTTGGCACCCGATTGAAGGCGAGCGGCCACTTCCCCGTCACTTGAGCGTAAGCTGCATTTTCGCCGCGACGATGGCGTCGAGCCTTATCGGCAACACATTGGCGGCGGGTACTGCTTCGAGCGCTCCAAGCGCATCCAAGGTGGCGGCGGCCTCGCCCGACAAGCCCGACACGAAACAGGTATGGCCATCCGATCGGGCGCATTCAACCAATTCTTCCACCGCCAGAGCCGCGCTCGTGTCAATGTGGGCGGCATCGCTGAAATCATAGACGACAGCCCGGTGTCCCGGTAACAAGGCGGCGACGCGGCGCGTCAGCTCCCGCGCCGACGCATAGGAGAACGAACCGCGTAACCGGACCACGATAATTTCGCCGTTGGCATCCGTCAGGGCCTCTTTTTCGTCCTCACTAAGCCCATCGTCCGGCCCGGGAAGCGCCACCGCGGTGATGCCGTCCAGTTGCTGCTTTTCCATCCAGCGCGCGGTGACGAACCCGGCGAGGATCAGACCGACGGCGACGGCGGTGATCAGGTCGACAAACACCGTCAACGTCAAGGTCGTCAGCATGACCAAAATTTTGTCCCGCGGCGCGCGGCGGATGCGCCGCAGGTAACCCCAATCGATAATATCCCAGCCGACCTTGAGCAGGATTCCGGAAAGCGCCGCGTGCGGCACCCGTTCGGCCAGCGGCGCCAATCCGAGCGCCAGGGCCAGCAGGACGAGTGCGTGCAACGCGCCGGAAATCGGCGTTCTGCCGCCGGCACGGACGTTGACGACGGTCCGCATGGTGGCACCGGCGCCGGGCAAGCCGCCAATCAGGCCAGCCATCATGTTGCCGATGCCCTGGCCGATCAGCTCCCGATCGGAATTGTGCCGTGTACGGGTTATCGAGTCCGCGACCAGCGACGTCAGCAGGCTGTCAATGGAGCCGAGTAAACCGAGAATCAGGGCCGGTTGGAGAAATTTTGCGAGATCGTTCAGATGCAGCGATGGCACGAACAGCGGCGGCAGTCCGGTCGGCACGTTACCTATGACCGGCGCCCCTTTCAGCGCCGTCAGCGCCAGCAGCGTCCCGACGACGAGGGCAACCAGCGGTGCCGGCACCAAACGCTGCCAGCGGACTGGCCAATAGATCATGATGGCGAGCGACATGCCGGCCAACAGCATGGCGTCGACATTGATCCTGGCCGGGATCGTCGGCAGGGCCCCGATTGCGCCGACGGCGCCGCCCGGCACAGTGGGCAATCCGAAGAACGGCAGAACCTGGATCAGGATGATGATGACGCCGATCCCGGACATGAAGCCGGAGACGACGGAATAGGGTGTGTAGGAGACGTATCGGCCGACGCGCAGCAACCCGAAGGCGATCTGGAACAGACCCCCCATGAAAACAATGGTGAAGGCATCGGCGAGATGGTCCGCGTGCTCGGCGACAATCACCGCCATCACCACCGCCATTGGACCGGTCGGGCCGGAAACCTGCGCCGGGGTGCCGCCAAATACGGCGGCGAAAAAACCGACCGCGATGGCCCCATAAAGGCCGGCCAGCGGCCCGACGCCCGACGCCACGCCGAAGGCGAGTGCCAATGGCAACGCTACGATAGCGGCGGTAAGGCCGCCAAAGATGTCGCCTTTCAGGGTCGATAAATCGCGCTCGGCCATCGCGTGCGCCTCACCGGCTTCACCGCAGCGCAATTATGGGCCCGAATATTGCCGGACGGCAACGGAAGCGTTATCGATGCATGGATCAGGACAACCGGACCAGTTGCTTGCCCAGGTTCTTGCCCTCAAGCATGCCGATGAAGGCGGCGGGCGCAAGGTCGATGCCGTTAGCAATGGTTTCCAGATATTTCAATTTTCCGGCGCCGATCAAGGAAACCAATTCGGCCCGGGCCTCATCCCACTTGTCGCGATAGCTGTTCAGAACGAAGCCTTGCAGGCGGAGCGATTTATCGAATAGCAACCGCCCGTTCCGAATGCCGTAGGGCTCGCCCGCCGCATTGTATTCCGAAAGCACGCCGCAGACGGGAATCCGACCGTCCCGCTTCATTTGCGCCATGACGTTGTCGAGCATCTCGCCACCGACATTATCGAAGTAGACATCGAAGCCGTCCGGGCACATGGCGTGGAGGCGCTCCGGCCAATCGTTGCTTTTGTAATCGACGCAGCCGTCGAAGCCGAATTCCTCGCTGACGATCCGGCACTTTTCGGCCCCGCCGGCGATCCCATAGGCCTTGCAGCCCATGTCCTTGGCGATCTGGCCGACGGCGCTGCCGACCGACCCCGCCGCCGCCGAGACGAGAACGGTGTCCGTCGGCTTAACGGCCCCGACCACCTTGAGCCCGACCCAAGCGGTGACGCCGTTCGAGCCGCAAGCGCCAAGATAGGCGCTGAGTGGCACGCCCGACTTCTGTTGGATCTTGAAATCGAGGTCGTTGCCATTCGAGATGGCGTGCGTCCGCCAACCAAGCCGGCCGACCACATGGTCACCGATCTTGTATTCAGGATTCTTGGTTTCGATCACGGCGCCCAGGATGCGCCCGACCATCACGTCGCCGGGTTTGAGCGAGGTGCCGCTATAGGTCCAGCCGCCACCCATCTGCATCCGCATATAGGGATCCAGCGAAAGGAACCGGTTTTCGATCAGGATCTGGCCATCGGCGAGCGGCGGCAGGGTATCTTTAACAATCTCGAAGTCATCGAGCTTGGGCAGGCCGTCCGGGGTGCGCCGAAACAATACGGTGGTTCGGGTTGTCGGCATTAAATCCATTCCATTGATTGTGCGGTCAGTTGGTTTTTGCCGCCGCCTCGATATCCGCAGATTTCTTGCGGAGTTCGCCGAGCAGGCCGGCGATGCTGCCGGTCTGTCTGATGACCGAACTAAACTCACTCTGTAGCGTGATGCTCATCGACGCTCCCTCGACCACGACATCCAAGACCTTGTAGGTGTCGGCGCTCCGGCCGACCCGCCACAGCACGCGGACAGGTTTGCTGTCTGCGGCATTCGGCCGAGTGATGTCGGTGTGCACGGTGGCCCGGTGATCGTCGTCGGCAACGGCTTTGACGATCTTCAGCCCCTCGCCGGCGTAGTTATTGAACCGGTCGACGTAGGACGCGACCATCAGATCCTCGAACAGTTTTAGATATTCCTTGCGTTCGTCCTCGGTCGCCTGACGCCAATTCCGACCGAGGGTAAACTGGCCGATCACCTCGACGGCGAAGCGGTCTCGAAACAACCGGCGAAATTCGGCGACCCGCTCGTCCCGCGATTTTTCCGGCCCGGTCAAGGACGTGATCGCCTCATTGGCCAAGGACGAGACGAACTTCTCCGCACCGTCTTCAAGTGGATTTGCCGACGCAGGTGAACCGACGAGAAAAAGTACCGTCAACGCCGCCATGAATGTCTTTGTGATCCGCATTTGTCAGTGCTTCCCTGATACCTCTTTCGGGCCTTCACTGGTCGGCCAGTCTGGAAACGCATCGGCTTCCGGCATTGATTTTACTGTCGCCGCACCATTGCCGATCACGGCGGCGCGGCGTTGGCGGTAGAGGCTACGAACCGCCGCATAGAAGTCAAGGGAGGTCTTTTCGAGATCGTCCGTAGCCGCCAGAAGATCGGCCCGGAGGCTCACGCCTGAAGCTCCGGCGCGGGCATAAATCGCTGTCGGGCGGTCGGCGTTGGATGCCCAGTGATAGAACGGATCGGTCAGAAAATCGACCGCCCGGCCGACCGAATCACGCGGATTGGAAGGCCCAAACACCGGCAGCATGATATAGGCGCCCTCGCCCACGCCCCAAACCGCCAGCGTTTGACCGAAGTCCTCGTCATGTTCGGCAAGTCCGATTTCGGTGGCGACGTCGTTGGCGCCGCCGAGACCCACCGTCGAATTGACGATAAATCGTGTCAGCGTGGTCAGGGCACGCGTCGGTTCACCCTGCAAAACATTATTCACAAAGACGATCGGCGCGCGGAGATTATCTAGCGCATTGTCGACCCGGGCGCGGGCCCAGATCGGCAAGATGTCCCGGTAGACGCGGGCCAAGGGTTTCAGAACGGCATCGTCGAGGGCACGGTTGAAGGCGAAGATGGCGCGGTTGAGCGGCTCAATGGGATCATTTTCCTCATACTCCGCCTGGCCCGACGCGCTGCCTGGCGGAGGAACCGTCGCGCAGGCCGAAACCGTCGAGAGTGCGCCCAGCAAAATAATCATCCGAGCGAATTGCCGTAAATATCCACAGCGAAGCCTTGGCCTCATATGCGGCCGATCCGGCGGAACATGGTAAATTTCATCCCGCATACCCCCTCGCCATGCCGCTAGGACCGGCGTAGACCGGCCGAAAGCCCTGGAAATCGGCCACAACCCAAGCACCGTGCCGATACAACTCTATGACCCGATGGTTAACGGAGCGTTTGCGCGGGCACAATCGCAAATCTCGCTTGACATAAAGATATCTTTATATCTTTTATTGGATATCGAAAGGAGACCTCAGTGGACCGCACCGTGCAACTCCTCAAGGCGCTTGCCGAACCGACCCGGCTTCGGATCGTGCAGCTCTGCCGCGCCGGCGGCGATCTGGCGGTGAGCGAGTTTGTCCGCATCCTCGGCCAGAGCCAGCCCCGGGTTTCCCGGCACTTGAAACTGCTGACCGATGCCAGCGCCCTGATCCGCATCCCCGAGGGCAGTTGGGTATTCTATCGGCTCGACCCAAGCGGCCCCGCCGCCGGCGTCGTCGACGCCCTGCTCGGCGTTGCCGCCACCGAATCGCCAACCCTGGTCCGCGATCAAGAACGCCTAGCCGCCGTCAAGCGCGATCGCGCCCTGGCCGCCGAAGCCTATTTCCGCGATAACGCCGCCGAATGGACCCGGCTCCGCTCGATGCATGTCGATGAGGCCGACGTCAACCGGATGTTATTGAATATCATTGGCCAACGTCCGGTCGATCGTCTTCTCGATATCGGCACCGGCACCGGCGAAATGTTGAAACTTTTCGCCGACCGCATCGGCCAGGGCGAGGGCATCGATATGTCGCGCGACATGCTGGCGCTGGCCCGCAACAATTTCGAAATCGCCGGCTTGGCTCATTGCCACGTTCGGCACGGCGATCTTTACAATCTGCCGTTCCCGGATGGCGGCTTCGATGCCGCCATCATTCATCAGGTACTGCATTTCGTCGACGACCCGGCGGCGGCGATCGGCGAGGCCGCCCGAGTGCTTGGTCCCGGCGGCCGGTTGCTGATCGCCGATTTCGCGCCGCACGATCATGAGGAACTCCGCCAGCACCATCAGCACCGTCGGCTCGGTTTCGCCGATGCAGACATTGTCAAGATGGCCGAAGGCGCCGGATTGCGCGCGCTTCGCACCGAACACCTGCCCGGACATCCGCTGACAGTCGCCATATGGCTGGCCGAAAAACCGAGCGGCGGGAAATCCGCATGATTCACCGCGTCACCAGAAATCTGGCCTCGGCGTTATTGAACGTCACCAAGCACGGCAGAGTGCCGTTGCCGGCGATGATGATCGCGGCGCCGCTACCCAGTGACGTCACGGTGTCGTTCGAATTTTTCCCCCCGACGACCGATGCCGCGGTCGTGAATTTGTGGGCCAGCATCCAGCGTCTGGCGCCGCTGCGGCCGGCCTATGTGTCGGTGACCTATGGCGCTGGCGGCACGACCCGGGAACGCACGCATGCGACCGTGGTCAGGATCCGCCGCGAGACCGAGATGGAACCGGCGGCGCACCTGACCTGCATTGGCGCATCAAAAACCGATATCGACGCCGTCGCCCAGAGCTATTGGGACGCCGGCATCCGCCACATCGTGACGCTTCGCGGCGACGCACCGGAAGGCGCCGGGACATACACGCCGCACCCGGACGGCTACGCCTTTGCCGCCGATCTTGTCGCCGGCTTAAAGCGGGTGGCGCCGTTTGAAATTTCAGTGGCCGCCTACCCCGAGACTCATCCCGAGGCGAAAAGCCCGGCGGACGATCTCGACAATCTGAAACGCAAGGTCGATGCCGGCGCGGCCCGCGCGATCACGCAGTTCTTTTTCAATCCGGAGGTTTTCCTTCGGTTCCTAGACCGGGTCCGCGCCGCCGGCATCACCATTCCGGTGATTCCTGGAATTATGCCGGTGACCAACTTCCGCCAAACCGCCAAGTTTGCCATCGCCTGCGGCGCTTCGGTGCCGCTTTGGATGTACGACTTATTCGAGGGTTTGGACGAAGACCCCATCACCCGGCAACTGGTCGCCGCCAGTGTCGCCGCCGAGCAATGCCGGGTATTGCACGCCAGTGGCGTCGATGCCTTCCACTTCTACACCATGAACAAGGCCGATCTTTGTTACGCGATCTGCCATGTCATGGGCGTGCGCACCGCCGACGCGGCCGCCTGAACGAGGTTCCAAGATGAATTGTTCCTGCCCGACGCATTCTCATGCTCCATCATCGGCCCCCGCGAAGGCGGCGGCCGACGCTCACCGTGCCGATGTCCGGAGCGCCGGCCCAGGCGATCTGGCAGTGACGCCGGCTGCCGACCAAAGTGCCGCGCTCAAGGAAATTCTCGGCCAACGCATCGTCGTTTTCGATGGTGCCATGGGGACCATGATTCAGGATGCGAATTTAGACGAAGCTGATTACCGGGGTCAGCGTTTCGCCGACTGGCCGTCCGATCTCAAAGGCAACAACGATCTTTTGTGCCTGACCAAGCCCGACCTGATCGAGGCGATCCATGCCGGGTTCCTGGACGCCGGCGCCGACATCGTGACCACCAATACCTTCAACGCCAGTCGGATATCGCAGGCCGACTACGGCCTTGAGAAGATTTGTTACGAGCTCAATCACCGCGCCGCCGGCATCGCGCGTGCCGCCACCGACGCCGCAACCGCCAAGACCCCTGACCGGCCCCGGTTCGTTGCCGGCGCCATCGGCCCGACCAACCGCACCGCGTCGATCTCGCCCAAAGTCGACGACCCCGGCTTCAGGAACGTCAGCTTCGACGCCCTTTCGGAAGCCTACGGCGAGGCGATCGCCGGCCTGATCGATGGCGGCGTCGATATCTTACTGTTCGAAACCGTGTTCGACACCTTGAACGTCAAGGCGGCGATCCACGCACTGCTGAGCCATTTCGAGAAAGCCGGTCGGCGCTGGCCGGTGATGATTTCAGGCACCATCACCGACGCTTCGGGCCGGACCCTTTCCGGTCAGACTCCGGAGGCATTTTGGTATTCCGTCCGCCACGCAAGGCCGCTTTTAGTCGGCTTTAATTGTGCGCTCGGCGCAGAGGCGCTACGCCCACACGTCAAGGCCGTCGCCGACATCGCCGAGACCTTCGTCAGCGTCTATCCGAACGCCGGCCTTCCCAATGCCTTCGGCGGCTACGACGATACGCCGGCTTACATGGCCGGGCATCTCGGCGAGTTCGCCGAAAGCGGTCTGGTCAATGCCGTCGGCGGCTGCTGCGGCACCACGCCCGATCACATCCGGGCCATCGCCAAAGCCGTCTCTAACGTGACGCCAAGAACTCCGAAGGCACCGGCACATGTCACGTGCCTGGCTGGCCTGGAAGGGCTCAGGCTCGATTCCGTCACTGGCTTCGTCAATATCGGCGAGCGCACCAACGTCGCCGGATCGGCCAAGTTTGCCGGACTGGTCCGCGACGGGGCCTACGGCGAGGCTCTCGACATCGCCCGCCAACAGGTGCTGAACGGTGCCCAGGTGATCGACGTCAACATGGACGACGCCATGCTCGAAGGCGTCGACGCGATGCGGACGTTCTTGAACCTGATCGCGTCCGAACCCGACATCTCCCGGGTGCCGGTCATGGTCGACAGTTCCAAGTGGGAGATCGTCGCCGCCGGGCTGCGTTGCTTGCAAGGAAAAGGCATCGTCAACTCGATCAGCCTCAAGGAAGGCGAGGCCGAGTTCATCGAGCATGCCCGGGAAGCGCTCCGGCTTGGCGCCGCCGTCGTAGTCATGGACTTCGACGAGCAAGGCCAAGCCGACAGCTTTGAGCGGATGATCGGGATTTGCCGGCGCTGCTATAAGATATTGACCGAGGTCGTCGACTTTCCACCGGAAGACATCATCTTCGATCCGAACATTTTCCCGATCGCCACCGGCATCAAGGAGCACGACAATTTTTCGAAAGACTACATTGCCGCCGTCACCGCCATTAAGACCGAGTTACCGTACACCAAGACCTCGGGCGGTCTTTCCAACATGTCATTCTCGTTCCGCGGCAACAACGGCGTCCGCGAGGCCATGCACTCGGTGTTCCTCTACCACGCCGTCAGGGCCGGGCTCGACATGGCGATCGTCAACGCCGGCCAGCTTGGTATCTACGAGGATATCCCGCTCGATCTTCGGAACCGAGTTGAGGATGTGGTCCTCAACCGCCGCGCCGATGCCGGCGAGCGCCTGATCGAGGTCGCCGATACCGCCAAGGCCGGTGGTAAGGGCAAGGTGCAAGATTTGTCCTGGCGCGAAGCCAGCGTCGCAAAGCGGCTCGAATACGCGCTTGTGCACGGCATCACCGATTTCATCGTCGCCGACGCTGAAGAAGCGCGGGCGCAATCAGCGAAGCCGCTCGATGTCATCGAGGGCCCATTGATGGACGGCATGAACGTGGTCGGCGATCTGTTCGGATCGGGACGGATGTTCCTGCCGCAAGTCGTCAAATCGGCCAGGGTCATGAAGCAAGCGGTCGGATACCTTGAGCCATTCCTGGCCGCCGAGAAATCGGCCAGCCAGACCAAGGGCCGGATCGTCATGGCCACCGTCAAGGGCGATGTCCACGACATCGGAAAGAACATCGTCGGCGTCGTCATGCAATGCAACGGTTACGAGGTGATCGATCTAGGCGTCATGGTGCCCTACACCCGGATCATTGAGACGGCCAAGGAACGCAATGCCAACATCATCGGGCTCTCGGGACTGATCACGCCGAGCCTTGAGGAAATGTGCACGGTGGCCCGCGAAATGCAACGCGCCGGGATGACAATCCCGCTCCTGATCGGTGGCGCCACGACATCGAAGGTGCATACCGCCGTCAAGATCGCGCCCAATTACAAGGCACCGACGATTTACGTCTTGGACGCGTCGCGCGCGGTCGGTATCGCCAGCCGGCTTTTGAGCGACACCCGAAAGGACGACCTGGTCGCCGACACGGCCGCCGAATACGAAGCCATCCGCGAGCGTCACACCAACGACGGTGGGCGCAATATCCGGCCATTCGCCGATGCGCAGACCAACCGGTTGCCGGTCGACTGGTCCGCCCGGACGCCGCCTAGGCCGAGTTTCCTGGGCCTCAAGACCTTCGCCGATTACGACCTGGCCGAACTTGTTTCCTACTTCGACTGGACGCCGTTCTTCCGGACCTGGGATCTGGCTGGCACCTATCCGCGCATCCTCGAAGACAAGAAAGTCGGCGCGGCGGCGCGAGAACTGAAAGCTGACGCCGATGCAATGCTGCAACGGATCGTCGGCGAAAAGTGGCTTGAGGCCCGGGCCGTGATCGGCTTCTTCCCAGCCAATGCCGTCGGCGACGATGTCGAAATCTATCGCGATGAAACCCGGAAGGACGTTATAACGACGTTGCATTTCCTGCGCCAACAAATGCCAAAATCGGAAGGCCGCGCCAACATGTGTCTGGCCGATTTCGTGGCCCCGAAAAATAGTCGGATCGCCGACTGGGTTGGCGCCTTCGCCGTCACCGGCGGCATCGGCACCGACGCGCGGGCCAAGGCTTTCGAGGCCGCGGGCGACGACTATTCGGCGATCATGGTCAAGGCCTTGGCCGATCGTTTCGCCGAAGCCTTCGCCGAGCGCATGCACCAACGGGTTAGGCGTGAGTTCTGGGGCTATGCGGCGGACGAGAAATTGACCAACGAAGATCTGATTGGCGAAAAGTACCAGGGCATCCGCCCGGCGCCCGGCTATCCTGCCTGCCCCGACCACACCGAGAAGAAAGCCCTGTTCGAGTTATTGGACGCCAACAGGAATGCCGGCATGGAATTGACCGAAAGCTTCGCTATGCTACCAGCCGCCTCGGTCAGCGGCTTTTACCTGGCACACCCGGAAAGCGCTTATTTCGGGATCGGCCGGATTGGCAAGGACCAGGTGGAAGCCTACGCCGCGCGCAAACAGATGCCGATTGACGACGTCGAACGTTGGTTGGCGCCGAACCTCGGCTACAACCGTTGAACCAATTTCATGACCTAGACTCCCGGGGTCTTATCCCGGTCTGCCGTCGCCGCCGATTTTAACCGCCGCGCCAATTCACGGCGTTCAAGCTCGCGGCGG
>JAQBZY010000013.1 GCA_027620395.1 Pseudomonadota bacterium | reverse complement strand
CGGCGCCTCGACGTGTTTGGGCGGGCGCCGTGGGGCGGCAGCGAACAGCGGCAGGTCAGCGGCGAGCTTTCCAGCGGCACCGGAATCGGCGCTTTCAAGCTCCTGCAATATTTGTTCCGCTCGCGAAATGACAGTTGGCGGCAGCCCCGCAAGCTCGCCGACGTGAATTCCGTAGGACCGGTCGGCCACGCCGGCGGCGACCTCGTGCAGGAAGACGACATCGCCCTGCCATTCCTTGACCCGCATGGTATGGCATTCGAGGCCGCCCAGGCGCTCGGCAAGCGCCGTCAATTCGTGATAGTGGGTCGCGAACATACCCCGGCAACGGTTGACCTCGTGCAGATGCTCGACCACTGCCCAGGCGATTGACAGCCCGTCGAATGTCGAAGTGCCGCGCCCGATCTCGTCCAGAATGACCAAGGACTTCGGCCCCGCTTGATGCAGGATTGCCGCCGTTTCGACCATTTCGACCATGAAGGTCGAGCGGCCACGGGCCAGATCGTCAGCGGCGCCGACCCTGGAAAACAGCCGGTCGACGGCCCCGATCCGGGCCGATGTCGCAGGCACATAAAGGCCGGCCTGGGCCATGATCGCGATCAGCGCGTTCTGCCTGAGAAAAGTGCTTTTGCCGGCCATGTTGGGGCCGGTCAAGAGCCACAACCGGCCGCCATCCGGCCGGCCGCCGCTGTCGTCTGCACCACCCAATCGGCAATCGTTGGCGATGAACCCACCGCCGCCGCTCCGGGCCAAGGCCGGCTCGACCACCGGGTGACGGCCGGCGACGATCTCGAACCCATCGCCGGCATCGACGACGGGACGGCAATAGCGCCGCTCGACGGCGATTTCGGCCATGGCGGTGTTGAGATCGATTTCCGCCACCGCCTGTGCCGCCCGATCGATGCCGTCGCTGACAGCCAATACGCGCTCGCTCAATTCCTTTAACAACTCGAGCTCGAGCGACAGCGACCGATCGGCGGCGCGGGCGATTTCCGCCTCGAGATCGCCCAGTTCGACGGTCGAATAGCGGACCGCGCTGGCCATGGTCTGGCGATGGATGAACGGCGAGCCATCGCCGGTCGGGACGGCGTCGGCCTGCTTCGCGGTCACTTCGATATAGAACCCGAGCACATTGTTTTGCCGCACCTTCAAGGCGGCAACGCCGGTCATCTCGGCATATTTGACCTGCAGGGCCGCGATCAGGCGCCGGCTCTCGTCGCGAAGCGCGACCAGTTCGTCGAGCCTGACGTTATAGCCGCGCCTGATGAAGCCGCCGGCCGCCGTCGATACCGGCAAATCGGCCGAGAGCGCATCGGCAAGCCCGGCAATCGTTTCCTCGTGATCGCCTAGCTTCTGGGCGAGATCGGCGAACACGGCACCGCCGGCTAGACCTTGCCCGGTTGCGAGCCGCGATTTCATGGTTCCGGCCGCGGACAGCCCGTCTCTGATCGCCGCCAGATCCCTGGGTCCGCCACGGTCGAGCGAGATCCGGGCCAAGGCCCGCGCCATATCGGGCACTTCTTTGAGCCGATCGCGCAATTCTTGGCGAAGCGACGGATCATCGAAGAATGCACCGATCCCATCCAGTCTGGTGGCGATGCTCTCGGGGTCGGTCAACGGCGCCGCCAGTCTGGCCGCCAACAGCCGGGCGCCGGCGCCGGTGATGGTGGCGTCGATGGCGCTTAAAAGGCTGCCGCGACGCTCGCCTGACATGGTCTCGACCAGCTCAAGATTGCGCCGTGTCGCGGCATCGATTTCGAGAAGGCTGCCGGGGACTACCCGGACCGGCGGCGCGATCCGGGGCATCCGGCCCTTTTGGGTCAACTCGATATAGTCGACCAATGCGCCGGCGGCGGCGACTTCGGCCCTGGAAAAGTCGCCGTAGGCATCCAAGGTCGCGACGCCAAACAATGCCTGCAGACGGCGCTTGCCGTTTTCACTGTCGAAGCGGCTTTGCGGTAAGGGCGTCAGGCGGTCCTGCAATTCGCGCCACGCCGCTTGCAGCGCGCCCAGGGCCAACAGCGAATCGGGAACGAGGGCCTCGCCGGGCTGGATCCTGGCCAGCACCGCCGCCAGCTCGCTGGGCGCCGCGGCTTGGGTTTTCATCTCGCCGGTCGATACATCGATCCAGGCAATCCCAGCCTCGCCCTGGGCCTGCGCAACGGCGGCCAGATAGTTGGCGCGCCGTGCTTCTAAAAGCGTTTCCTCGGTGATGGTGCCTGGCGTCACGATCCTGGCGACGCCGCGGTTCACAACGGCCTTGGCGCCGCGCTTGCGGGCTTCCGCCGGGTCTTCCATCTGCTCGCAAATTGCGACCCGGAAACCCTTGCGGATCAACCGGTTGAGATAGACCTCGTGGCTATGCACCGGGACCCCGCACATCGGGATGTCGTCGCCCAAATGCTTGCCGCGTTTGGTTAACGCGATATCCAAGGCGGCACTCGCCGCCACCGCATCATCAAAAAAAAGTTCGTAGAAGTCGCCCATGCGGTAGAACAGCATGCTGTCCGGATGCGCCCGCTTGATCGCCAGATATTGCGCCATCATCGGCGTCATGGCGCCGTCGGTGTCGACCGTCTGATCGGGCATGGTAGAGCCGTGCGTCCTTCTAGTTTCGGTCCGCCGCCAGGGGCCGCGGACCTTAGCACAGCCGGTCCGGTCCGTAACGCCCGGCGTTGCACTTTCCGAGCCGCATGCCAGAATATACCCTGAATAAACTTGTGCCCTGGGCCGCGATCACGTCGGGAGCACGTAACGTCAACGACCGCCGAGACGCCGCGCCAAGCGGCCGGCGAAATCAGTCCGCTGGGGGGATATCATGGACGAACGGTCCAACGAGCTTATGTACGCCGAGGCGCTCCGCATGCATGCCAGGGGCCGGCCCGGCAAAGTCGAAATTCACGCCACCAAACCCCTGACCACGCAGCGTGACCTGACGCTGGCATATTCACCAGGCGTCGCGGCGCCCTGCCTTGCCATCTTTAAAGACGAAAACACCGTCTATGACTACACCAACCGCGGCAACACCGTCGCCGTGATCTCGAACGGCACCGCCGTCTTGGGTCTCGGCAACATCGGTCCGCTGGCAGCCAAGCCGGTGATGGAAGGCAAGTCGGTCCTATTTAAACGCTTCGCCGATGTCGACGGCATCAACATCGAGATCTTCTCCGAGGACGTCGACGAATTCGTGCAAAGCGTCAAGTTGTTCGGCAACAGCTTCGGCGGCGTCAATCTGGAAGACATCAAGGCCCCCGAATGCTTCATGATCGAGGAACAACTGCGCGAGCTATTGGATGTGCCGGTATTCCACGACGATCAGCACGGCACCGCCATCATCACGTCCGCGGCGCTGATCAACGCGCTTGAGTTGACCGGCCGTTCGATGTCGAGCGCCAAGATCGTCCTCAACGGCGCCGGCGCGGCGTCGATTGCCTGCGCCGATCTGTTCAAGCAGATGGGGGTCAAGAGCGACAACGTCGTGATGTGCGATTCCAAGGGGGTCATCTACCAAGGCCGCAAGGACGGCATGAACCAATGGAAGTCGGCGCACGCCGCCAAGACCGATGCCCGGTCGCTTGCCGATGCCATGCGGGGCGCCGATGTCTTCGTCGGTCTTTCGGTGAAGGGCGCGGTTAGCCAGGACATGGTCGCGTCGATGGCCAAGAATCCGATCATTTTCGCAATGGCCAATCCCGATCCCGAAATCACGCCGGAGGACGTCAAGGCGGTGCGCGACGATGCGATCATCGCCACCGGCCGATCCGACTATCCGAACCAGGTCAACAATGTCCTGGGGTTTCCTTATATCTTTCGTGGCGCCTTGGATGTCCGAGCCCGGCGCATCAATGACGAGATGAAGATCGCCGCCGCCAAATCCTTGGCGCAGTTGGCCAGAGAAGACGTGCCGGACGAGGTCGATGCGGCATACGCCGGCGTGCATTTGCGCTATGGCCCGGAATATCTGATTCCGACGCCGTTCGATCCACGCCTGATCGTCGCCGTGCCGCAGGCGGTGGCCAGGGCGGCGATGGAGTCCGGCGTCGCCCGCCGGCCGATCATCGACATGACGGCCTATACGGCCGAGCTTTCGGCGAGACTCAATCCGATCGCCGGCAACCTGCAAGCGATCCTCGATCAGGTGCGCCATCAGCCGCGCCGGGTGGTATTCGCTGAAGGCGAGGAAGAAAAAAGCATCCGCGCCGCCGTCGCCTTCCGGAACGCCGGATACGGCACGCCGATTTTGGTCGGCCGCGAGGAAAAAATCCGAGCCGCCGTCGCCAGCCTCGGCCTCACCGACATCGATGGCATCGAAATTCACAATGCCCGGCTCAGTTCCAGAAACGCCGACTATGCGAAGTATCTTTATGGCCGGCTGCAGCGGCGCGGCAAGCTGAAGCGGGATTGTCAACGCCTGGTCAACCAGGACCGCAATGTCTTTGCCGCCTGCATGGTGGCAACCGGTGACGCCGACGCCATGGTGACCGGCTTGAGCCGCAATTATCACCAGGCTCTCGAAGATATCACCGCCGTGATGGGAACCGCCGACAGCGGCAGCGTGTTCGGCCTGTCCATCGTCATCGACCGCGAGCGGACTTTGTTCGTTGCCGACACGGCAGTGCATGAATCGCCCGACGCCGAGCAATTGGCGACCATCGCCGAGCAGGTCGCGGCGGAAGTGCGGCGGTTCGGACACGAGCCCCGGGTGGCGCTGATTTCGTTTGCCAACTTCGGCTATCCCGAACTTCCCCGCGCCGAGGTGGTCAAGGAAGCGGTGCGGATCCTCGATGCCCGCGGCGCCAGTTTCCAATACGACGGCGAGATGGCCGTGGACGTCGCGCTCAACAAGGAACTGCTCGGGTTGTATCCGTTTTGCCGGCTCAAGGATACCGCCAACGTCCTGATCATGCCGGGCCTGCACAGTTCGCAAATCTCGACCAAACTTTTAGCGGCGGTCGGCGGCGCGACTGTGCTGGGGCCGATCCTGACCGGCCTCGCCAAGCCAGTACAGATCATCCCGATGGGTGCCACGGTGAGCGACATGGTAACGCTGGCGGCGCTGGCCGCGCACGCGGCGGGGCGCGGAGCGAAGGGTCATCGAGTCGGCATCGGAAATTCATACCCTGGGATCGATGGCTTGAGGTGGATCGGGCCGTTTGCACTTGGTTCAACGTTTTTCCCATGAGGCCCGCATGACTGCCGATGACGATGATCTGCCGATCGAACGCCCGCTCGGCGAACCGTTTTCAGAAATCCTGGCGCGTCGGCTCGGCCGCCGGGCGGCGCTGGCCGGTATCGCCGGCGCCGGTATGTCGGCGGCCGTTCCAGGCTGGCTTGCCGCCGCCGGGAAAAATCCCTCGTCGCTGACCTTCGAGCAACCATCACACATCATCGAGAATACCGATGCCATCGCCGCCGGCTATCGGGCCGATGTCCTGATCCGCTGGGGCGACCCGGTGCTTATCGGCGCCCCGGTCTTCGATCCGAACAACTTAAACGCCGCCGCGCAGTCCAAGCAATTCGGTTACAACAATGATTTCCTGGCCTATCTGCCGTTGCCCGGCGCCGGCGCGGACACGGCGTCGACGCGTGGTCTGTTGTGCGTCAATCATGAGTATACAAACTCGGAGCTGATGTGGGCCGGCGTCAGCGGCAAACCGAAATCTGAAGTCATGACCGCTGAACGCATTCGAACCGAGATGGCCGCGCATGGCCTCAGCATTATCGAGATCGCCAAGTCGGCGGGCCGCTGGCAAGTGGTATCCGACAGCAAGTACCCGAGAAGGATCACGACGCTGGCGACACCGATTGGCATCTCCGGTCCCGCCGCCGGGACGGCACGGATGCGCACCGCCACCGACCCGAGCGGCACGCGCGTCATTGGTACCGTCAACAATTGCGCCGGCGGTGTCACGCCGTGGGGCACGGTGCTGACGGCGGAAGAAAATTTCCACGGCTATTTCTCAGGCGATCCGGTCTTGACCTCGGAAGCCAGAAACCATGCCCGGCTCGGCATCAATGGTCGGCCTTGGTATAATTGGGCCGACGCCGATGAGCGCTTCGATGTTGAGAAACATCCGAACGAGCCGAACCGGTTCGGCTGGATGGTCGAGATCGATCCGTTCGATCCAACCTCGACGCCGGTCAAGCGGACCGCGCTCGGACGCTTCAAGCACGAAGGCGCCGGCGTCACGCTGTCCGCCGAGCGCCGTGCCGTCGTCTACATGGGCGACGATCAGGCGTTCGAGTATCTGTATCGTTTCGTCAGCCAAGTGCGCGTACCCGAAAGCGGAAAGCCGGCCGCCGATCTGCTTGATCATGGGACGTTGTCGGTGGCGCGTTTCGATGACGACGGGGCGCTGCGTTGGCTGCCGCTTCGATTTGGCGAGGGGCCGCTGACGGCGGCGAACGGGTTCACCAGCGCCGCCGACGTCATGATCGAGGCCCGCCGCGCCGCCGATCTTTTAGGCGCCACGCCCCTGGACCGGCCCGAGGATGTCGAGGTCAATCCGGTCAACGGTAAGATTTACGTCATGCTCACCAATAACAAGAGCCGCGGCACCGACAAAAAGGATGCCGCCAATCCGCGCGGGCCTAACCCCAATGGGCATATTCTGGAACTGACGCCGAAGGGCGGCGATCACGGCGCATCCTCGGCGAACTGGAATGTCTTTCTGCTGGCCGGCGATCTGAGCAAGGACGCCGGCGCCCGCTATCACCCGGAGCTCGCTCAGCATGGCGCCTGGCTGGCCGGCCCCGATAACGCCGCCGTCGACCCCAAGGGCCGGCTGTGGATTGCCACCGATCAAGGCAGTGCGCAGCGGAAAAATAAAATTCCAGACGGCATCTATGCCGCCGATGTCGACGGCGCCGGCCGCGCCTTGACCAGGCTGTTCTATCGCTGCCCGAGGGACGCCGAGATGTGCGGCCCGGCCTTCACGCCGGACGGCAAGACGCTGTTCGTCGCCGTGCAGCATCCGGGCGAAGGCAAGGGCTCAAATTTCGAGACGCCGTCGACCCGCTGGCCGGACTTCAAGGCAGGCCCGCCGCCAAGGCCCGCCGTCGTCGCCATCACCAAATCGGACGGTGGCGCCATCGGTTCGTGAGGGATCAACTCTGTCGCGCGCCGCGCGGCAGCCCCTTTTGACAGTTTGATTTTAATTTGTCGGTCGGCATTTTTAGTTGGCGAGCGCTGTCAGGTGCAACCGCGCCTGCTCTTCCGAAAAACAGCAGAAGATGACTTGCTCGAGCGGCGGCGCGGCGGCGGCATGGACGGTTTTGATGGCGATGTTCGCGGCACGCTCGGCCGGAAAGCCATAGATCCCGGTCGAGATCGCCGGATACGCGACCGTGCGGCAACCGGCCTCGGCGGCAACCAGAAGCGCATTGCGGTAGCACGACGCCAACAGATCATCCTCGCCGGCATTGCCGCCCTGCCACACCGGACCGACGGCGTGAATGACGTGCCGGGCCTTGAGATCGAACCCGGGCGTGATCCGGACCTCGCCGGTTCCGCAGCCGCCCAAGGCACGGCAGGCGTCGTGCAACTTCCCGCCGGCGGCGCGGTGAATGGCGCCGTCGACGCCGCCGCCGCCCAGGAGCGAACTGTTTGCGGCATTGACGACGGCATCGACATCAAGCGTGGTGATGTCCGCCTCGACGACATCCAAGCGGACCGGCGGCACTGCGTCAGCCTTGTTCCGGCGCGAAGCTGTGCCGCTCGCGGTCAGCCGCTAGAATTGCGTCGTGTCCCTTCTGACGGGCCCGCTCGATCCCCTGGCGAATCAACTCGATCGCTTCCTCGACCTCGCCCCAGCGCTTGACCTTGACCCACTTGTTCTTTTCCAAATCCTTGTAGTGCTCGAAGAAATGCTGGATCTGCTCGATCAACACTGGCCGCACATCGCGGTACGAACTGACGTCGCCATAGAACGGGTGCAATTTGTCGATCGGCACGCACAAAATCTTTTCGTCGATGCCGCTTTCGTCCTCCATGATCAAAACGCCGATCGGCCGGCTCTGGATGACGCAACCCGGCACCACCGGCATCTGGCCGAGCACGGCGGCGTCGGTCGGATCGCCGTCTTCCGATAGCGTGTGCGGGATGAAGCCGTAGTTGCACGGATAATACATCGCCGTATGCAAAAAGCGGTCGACTAACATGGCGCCGGATTCCTTGTCCATCTCGTATTTGACCGGATTGCCGCCCAAGGGAATCTCGATGATGACGTTGACTTCATGGGGCGGATTGGCACCGATCGGAATTTTATCCAGGTTCATCGCCGGCCTCGCTAATTGTGATTTTGGAAACTGTAACCGCCGGCATCCTCGGACTCCATGTTTTTCGGATTACATTTTCCGAGCCACATTTGCTCGGGAACGTGCTACGCGGTCGCAAGAGGTACAGGAACCGGATGGTGACGAATACCGAATCCATACTCGTGCACGTGGGCCTGGACCGGCTCGGCGACGGCCTATTGAAGCTGCCGTTTGCGCAAGGCCTTCGGGCCGCATATCCGAAGGCGCGGATCACCTGGCTCGCCGGCAAGGACACCAGCGTCTATGCCAGCACCTTGAAGCCGCTGGTCGCCGGCGTCATCGACGAGGTGATCGAACGGGGCGGCGTCGGTATCCGGCCGGGCGAGCTATTTACGGCGAGGCCATTGGCCGGACAGCGCTTCGATCTGGTCATCGACACGCAACGGATCTTCTGGATCAGCCTGCAGGCCCGCCGCATCCGGCACCGGCGGTTCGCTTCGCCGGCGGCCAAGTTCTGGCTTTCGGATTTTCGCCCTAAGTCCGGGTATCGCCACCCGAAAGCCATGCAGCGGCAGTTGTTGGATTTGTTGGAACTCGTCGCCGGGCGGGAATTTCCGACCCCGGCAGCGCTGCAAATAGCGATCCCCGAGGCGCATCGCGCCGCCGCCGCCGCCTTTCTACCGGCCGGACCCAGGTATGTGGCGCTGGCGCCCGGGTCCGGCGGCCGGCCCAAGTGCTGGCCGCTGGAAAGGTTCATTGCGATTGCGGAATCTCTGGTCGCGGCTGGGGCCGTGCCGGTTTTCCTGATCTGGCCGCAGGAAACCGAGTGGGCGGCGAAGATTTTCGCACGGCTGCCGGCGGCGATGTTGCCGTTGCAGAACCCAGCCTTATCGCAGCGGTTCGGATTTGACCCACGGATGACTATTGCGCTATCGGAACGAATGTCGGCGGCGGTTTCCAATGATTCCGGAATCGCCCACATGCTCGCGATCGGTGGCGCGCCGCTGGTCGCGTTATATGGTCCGACCGTCTACGAAAAATTTCCGCCGATGACAGAACGGATCGAAGTGGTCCGGGCAGCCGATTTCGGCGGTAAGGAAATGTCGGCGATTCCCGTCGACGCCGTCAACCGGGCTTTGGCGGCGCTGTCGCGGACGTGACCCGGCGCATCAGCCAGACCAGCAATATCAGTCCCGGCAGCGCCGCCAGGCCGCTCAGCAGGAAATAGGCGACCCAATCGACCCGCTCGGCCAGCCAGCCGCCACCGGCGGCGAGAAAGGTCCGGGCGAAGGCCATGGCCGAGGACAACAGCGCGTATTGGGTCGCGGTGTAGGCGATATTGCAAAGTCCCGACAAGTACGCGACGAAGGCGATGGTGCCGATGCCGCCGGTCAGATTTTCGACGCCGATGGTAACGAACAGCATTGGCAGCTTCGGCCCGATCATTGCCTGCAGGGCGAACATGGCGTTCGACGCCGCTTGCAATATGCCGCCGATCAAGAGCGCCTTGAAGGTCCCGGTCCGGACCACCAACGCACCGCCGATGAGGCCGCCCAAGAGTGTCATGGCAAGGCCGAAGCCCTTGGTGACGAGGCCGATCTCGGTCTTGGAAAAACCAATGTCGAGATAGAATGGATTGGCCATCACACCCAATAGCGCATCGCCGTATTTATAGAGCGCCACGAAAGCCAGGATGATCAGCCAGTTCGGCCGCTTGGCGAATTCGACAAACGGCATCACGACGGCGTCGGCAAAAAAGTTTGCGATGTCGAGTTTTCCGGAGCCGTCCGGCCGATCGGGTTCCGGGCCAAACAACGTCGCCGCGATACCGGCGGCCATCAAAGCCGCCATTGTCGCATAGGCCGCGAACCAGCCGAACTGATCGGCTATGATCAGCGCGCCGGCACCGGATGCGAACGTCGCCGCGCGGTAGCCGACGACATAGTTGGCGGCGCCGACGCCCATTCTGGTCTGGTCGAGAATTTCGATCCGATAGGCATCGACGACGATGTCCTGCGTCGCGGACGCGAGGGCCAGGGCCACCGCGAGGATTGCGGTCAAAACCAGATTGTTGGCCGGATCGGACGTGCCCATGGCTAGCGCGGCGCCGGCAATCGTCGTCTGCGACAGGATCAACCAGGACCGCCGTTGGCCGAACATTTTGGTCAAAACCGGCAACGGCACGCGGTCGACGGCTGGCGCCCAAAGGAACTTCATGGCGTAGGCGCCGCTGGCCAGACTGAACCAGCCGATCACCTCGAGCGAAACGCCGGTTTCGCGCAGCCACGCCGACAACGTTCCGAACACCAGAAGAAATGGCAGGCCGCAGGAGAAGCCGAGCACCAGGATCAAAACCGATCTGGGCTCGAGATAAATCCGCATCGTCTGCCGCCAAACGTCCATGCGTCCGTTCATTCGGCCGCCTGGCCGGTCTGCGTCAATAGCCCCTCGACGGCGGACCAGACATCGTCGAGACCGACCGCGGCGACGCAGGGGAAAACCTCGAACTTGCTACTCCGTTTATGACATCGCCAGAAGCAGTGATAGCACTCCATGCGGTGATAGACGAAACGGGCCGCGGCCGGCATCGCGTCGGCGGGGTACGGCACGAAACTGGTGAAATGACCGCCACCGACGATCACCACGCTGGGCGTGCCGAGGGCAATCGAAAGATGCGCCGGGCCGGTGTCGTTGCTGACGACAAGACCGGCATGCTGCATCAGACTCATCAATTCGACCAGCGAGGTCTTGCCGGTCAGGTCCTTGACGCCTGGCTGGCGAGCGATTTGATCGAGCAACGCGGCGTCCCATCTTTCCGCCTGGGTGCCGACGAACACCACCTGCCAGCCGCCCGCGAGCAACCGTTCGGCCAGTTGCACATACAATGCAAAAGGCCAGCGGCGGCCGTGTTCGTTGCTGCCCGGGTTCAGGACCGCGTAGCGGCCGGCCGCGGCGACGGCCGGTGCCGGTCCTTGCCAGGTGATGGCCGGTGGCTCCGGTTTGATGTCTCGGCCGGCTACTTCGGAGATGAAGCGGTAGTGCCTCTGAATTTCATGCGTCGGATATGGCCCAGTGTCGATGATCCGACTCGCCTGACTGAGATAGAAGGTGAATTCGGGCCTTGTCGGTTCGCTAACGTAGGGCATCGACACAATGGTTTCGGGGGCTCCCGAAATCCAAACCAAGCTGTCGGCCATCATCGAACGGCGAAGATACGAGTCGCAGACCGCGATCTTCGCCGCCAGCCTACGCACCATC